>JBAXUD010000423.1:0-3339 GCA_037129875.1 Mycobacteriaceae bacterium | reverse complement strand
GAGCCGGCCCGACTCGAGCGCTTCATGGCCGCCATCGTGACACGGCGGCGCCGGCTATGGCAGCGCCGGGCGGTCACACCTCGGTATCAGAACTGCTGCGGTTGCTAACAGGTCGCGCCGGGCGGCGGCAGCTTCAGGTCGACGAAATAAGCCGTGACGTAGTCGTCGACGCACTGCTCGCCCTGGAAGGCCACCGTGTGCTGGGTGCCTTTGAACGTCAGCAGCGCGCCACCGAGTTGCTTGGCCAGATCCACACCGGCCTGATACGGCGTCGCCGGGTCACCGGTGGTGGAGATGACCAGCACCGGCGGCAGACCGGGAGCCGACGCGATGTGCGGGGTGCCGGTGGGCGGCACCGGCCAGAAGGCACAGGTGCTCATCGGGGCGTGGCCGGTGAAATCGCCGTAACTCATGAACGGCGCGACCTCGCGGATCCGCTTGTCCTCGGCCACGACCTTGTCCTGGTCCTTGACCGGGGGCTGATCCACACAGTTCACCGCGACGCGAGCATCGGTGGCGTTGGTGTAATGCCCCTGCGGGTCGCGGCGCATGTACATATCGGCCAGGGCGAGCATGGTGTCGCCGCGGCCTTTGGTCATCTCGGTGAGCGCCTGGGTGAGGTGCCGCCACAGGTTCGGGGAGTACAGCGCCATGATGGTGCCGACGATCGCGTCGCTGTAGCCCAGGCCGCGCGGGTCCGCGGTCTTCATCGGCTTGTCCACCAACGGATCCACCAGACTGCGGTAGACGGCGACGGACTTGGCCGGGTCGGTGCCCAGTGGGCAGTCCGGATCCTTGCCGCAGTCGGCGGCGTAGTCGTTGAAGGCCTTCTGGAACGCCTGGGCCTGATCGATATCGGCCTGGATCGGGTCGGCGTTGGGGTCGACTGCGCCGTCGAGGACCATCGCGCGGACCTTGTCCGGATAAGCCTCCGCATAGGCCGCCCCGATCCGGGTGCCGTACGAATAGCCGAGGAAGTTGAGCTTGTCGTCCCCGACCGCGGCGCGCAGCGCTTCGAGATCCTTTGCGACATTGTCGGTTCCGACGTTGGACAGAAACTCGTCGCCCATCTTGTCGACGCAGCGCTGCACGAACTCCTTGGTCGTCTTCTCGATGCGCTCGATACCCTCCGGGCTGTAGTCGACCTGCGGATCGGCGCGTAGTCGGTCGTTGTCGGCATCGGAGTTGCACCACAGCGCCGGCGTGGACGCGCCGACACCGCGCGGGTCGAAGCCCACCAGATCGAAGTGCTGACGCACCTGCTGCGGAATTCCCTCGACGAGGCTGGCGGCCGCTTCGATTCCGGACTCGCCGGGACCGCCGGGATTGACGATCAGCGAGCCGATCTTGTCTCCGGTGGCCGCGAAACGGACCAGCGCGAGGGTGGCTTGCGCGCCGTCGGGCTGTTTGTAGTTGACGGGAACGGCGATCTTGCCGCACTGCGCCCCGGACGGGATGGGCAGCGAGGTGCCGCCGCCGCCCGCCTTCTGGCACGGCCCCCAGACCACCGGCTGCCCGATCTGAGGTTCGGCCAGCACCGCCTTGCCGGGAACCACGGCGCTGCACCCCGCACTCGCGGACAGCAGGCCGGCCACGGCGGAAAGCACCAGAGCGGTGCGCAGGTATCGGGGGCGTTGATGCTGCCTCATGCGCATCATGCTGCCATGGTCACCGAATGTGCCTGGTAGTCGACCCTTACGAGCGTCCGCGGCGCTTCGATTTGGTGGCCGCCAGCAATTCGGCCATGCCGTCGACGAATCCGTCGGCCATGTCCCACAGGTCCGGCAGTAGTTCCGGACAGGAGATCAGCCCGACGTTGAGCCTTCCGTTGAGCGACATGACGGTGATGTTCAGAGCCGAACCGTGGAAGATCGGACCCAGCGGATACATCCCCTGCACCTCCGCGCCGAGGAAGTACAGCGGGATCTGCGGCCCCGGCACGTTGGACACCACCAGGTTGTGCACCGGCCGGGACTCGGTCAGCCGGCTGCGGGCGTACACCCGCATCGCCACCCCGAACACCGCCGGCCCGGCGAACTGGCTCCAGTCCTGCAGCAGCGTGGCGCCGATGGCCGAGCTGTGCTCCTTGGCGACGGTGTTGCCTTCGGCTATCGCCATCAGCCGCTGGCCGACGTCGTCGAGGTCGGTGTGCAGGGAGGAGAACATCCCGGACACCTGGTTGCGGCCAGGACGGTCCGAGCGGTCATGGACCGACACCGGCACCATGGCCACCAGCGACGACTCCGGCAGCTCATCGCGATCGATCAGGTACTTGCGCAGCACTCCGGACACCAGGGCCATCACGACGTCGTTGACCTTGACCCCGAAGTGGTCCTTGACGGTCTTGACGTCCTCGAGGTCCAGTTGGCTGAATGCGACGTTGCGGTGCGCGGTGATACTGCCGTTGAACGGTGTCTGCGGCGCGGCGAACGGGTTGGCCATCGCGCGTCCGCCGGCCACCCGGCGAACGGTGTCGACCACCGTGGACACCGTCGATGGCAGCACGCTGGTCGCCAGGCTGATCGGGCGGCTGGCGAAGCGCCCCAGACCACCGAGCGCAATCCGCAGCGGGTTGACGTCTGCACTGGCCTCGATGGGCTCCGGCGCAGGTGCGTTGGGCTCGACGCTGCACAGCTGGGACATCAGGTTCGCGCCGGTGACGCCGTCGACCGCGGCGTGATGCACCTTGGTCAGCACGGCGAGCCGGCCGCCTTTGCGGGCGTCGCTGCCGTCGAGACCCTCGATGGCCCACATCTCCCACAACGGGTGCCGGCGGTCCAGCGGGAGGGAGGCGAGGTGCCCGCAGATCTCGGCGAGCTCGACCCGGCCGCCGGGTGCCGGCAGGCCGATGCGGTGCACGTGGCGGTCGATGTCGAACTCCTCGTCCTCGACCCACACCGGGTGGTCGAGGTTGAGGAAGGTGTTGCTCAGCTTCTCCCGGAAAGTCGGGATGGCCTTGATGCGCAGCGCGAGTTCATCGCGCAACCGCTGGAAGGTGTAGCCCCCAGGGACGGTCGATGCGTCCAACTCGAGCACCGAGCACACGTGAAGGGGTTGGGTCGAGGTCTCCAGGTAGAGAAAGCTCGCGTCGAGACCGCTGAGCCGCTGCAAGTGCTGCATCACCCGATCCTAAGCATGTCTGCTACTTGGGTGTGAGCAAGTGCACTCTCTGCGAGATTCCTGCGCGCTGCGCGCGGTGGCAGACTGAAGGGGTCACACGAACCCGGGGACCCGGATGGGCCACGAGGATCGATCCGGCGAACACTGGGGACCACTATGTCCAGCAGGACAGAACACGCACAGTCCGACAGGACAGAACACGCACAGTCAGAGCAGACG
>JBAXUD010000422.1:0-3341 GCA_037129875.1 Mycobacteriaceae bacterium | reverse complement strand
CAGGTGCCAGTGTCCTTCGGGACGTGGGGGTTCAAGTCCCCCTTCGCCCACACAGAGCAGTTCTGAGAACTGCGAGCGCTTAGGTCACGAACTCAAAAGAGGTCGTGACCTTTGTGTTGGCGGGGAAGCCGCTCGCGCGGAAGTGTTCTTGCCCCGCGATGATTTATCGCGGAACGTGGAGGACGGCCTCGTGGAATTGATCGCACGCCAGTAGGGCCATCTCTACCTCGATTTGGTCGTCGGCGATTGGCCGGCCACGCCGTTGGACTGCCTTGTTGACCCGGTAACCCACCGTATTGCGATGCAGCGCAAGGTGTTCCGCGGCCGCGGTGTGGCTCGATCCCTCCCGGAGAAATATCCGGAGTGTCTCGCGCAACTTCGCGTCGCCGGCGGTGTTGCTCGCCAACGGTCCGAGCGTGTTCTGCACCCATTCCCGGGTGCGGGCCAGGTCATCGACCATCAGTGCGGCCACTCGCACCTCTGCGTCGGTGGCGGCCACGACGCTGCGCGATGTGCGGCCGGCAACGGCCACCCTTCGTGCGTCGTGTGCCCGACGATGAGATTCGCGGAATCCGGCGACTCCGGAATCGATCGTTCCCACGGCGACACGGATTGAGCCCTCACCGGAGTCGGCAATCCGACGAATCTCTGCGATCGGGTCTGCGGTGCCGGGCTGCAGCGGCAACCATGCCCAGCCAGTGCTCTGGTCGGCTGAGATGAAGAGGGGGCTGTCGATCCTGAGCGCTTCGGCGACCTCGAGGCCGACGCGTTCCAAGCGCAGCATGTCCGGCTCATGGGCACCGGGTTCGGTGGTCCACAGGATCATCGCCAGGTGAGGGCCACTTAGCGGATAACCGATGGCGGAAGTCGCGGCGTCGATGTCGATCTGCTCATCGTCGGCGAGCAACTGCAGAACTCCCAGAACCCGAGCACTGTTCTGGCGCTCAAGCCAACGCTCCCGCTCGGCTTCGTGGGTGTCCTTGAGCTGTTCGGTGATCCGGTCCACGTAGCCGAAGGAGCGGTCGTTGAAGAAGTCGAGTACGTCAAGCGCTGTGTCCCTGGTAAGCCCGGATTCACGGATCTCGCTGATCAACAGACCCAGAACCTTCTTATGCATAGCTCGGAGGGCGCTGATGACGGCGCTGACCCCGACTCCGCTCTGGGCGAGACGCCGGACGTATTCGAGAGTCATCAGGGGTGCATCAACGTTGTCGATGCCGATGTCATGGCTCAGGAATGCGAGGAACGCCCGCATGTTTTCGAGGAGTGCCGTGCCGAGGAGTTCGAGGAGCTCGGGCTCCAAGGACACACCCTGGGCAGGCTCGACAAGGAACTGAAAATAAGTCTCGAAGTCCGCGGCTTCCCGGTCCCTGAAGCGGGCGATCAACATCGCGATGGCGTCGTCAGCACCCATGCCGACATCCCTCTCCAACACGGGTGGCAGTCTAATCGACACACCCTGCGCGCCGATCGTATTTTTGTGCCCGCAACACAAATCTGAATGACAAGTTGATCTGCCACGCCGCAAAGTGCACGGACGATGGTGGTGGTCGGAAAAATTCCTAACCTTGGAGCACAAGAGCTTCAGTCTGTCTTCGCCGGGAGGCCGCACCGATGGATCGACACCGCAACGCCAACTCGGATTGCCCGATAACAACGACCCCCATGACAACGACGAAGCCGATTCGAACCCCGCGTCGAGGCCGGGGCAAGTCCCGTCGGATTGCTCCCTATTCGTGGCTTGGGGCCGGTGCCGTCGGTGTGGGGTTGGGTGCGGCGTTGGCCGGTGCGGCTATGACCGGCGGGTCGGGCATCGCCGCCGCGGATACCCACACCGACACCCATGTCGACGGCCCCCGCACGACGAAGGTTGCGGGACGCTCAACAGCGCCGCACCCTGCGGCCACGGCCTTGGCGCCGAAGCCAACCCCGGGCGCGAGGTCAACCGAAACAGCCGGTGCACCAACGGTTGTTGCCCGCCGATCGTCCCGCAGAGACACCGCAGCGGTGGCGCCCGCCGCGTCGGTAAGGCCTGCAGCAGCGACCGAGATCACCAGTGCGCCGGTAGGGTCCGCGGAGCCGGTCAAACCGGCCGCAACCGAAAAGGCCAGTGCTCCAGTAGCTTTGACGGGCGCCCTGCCGCACGCGGTCGCGGCGGGTGTGCCTACCGCTTCGGCCGCGGCAGTGCAGCCCTGGCAGCCGGGCCAGGTGCTCAAAGGCGTTTACTCGATTTTCGTGTCCAACGGCACCGCCGCGCGTCCGAATGCGGGGTTGTTGGTCGGTAACGGGTACAGCTACAGCTCCACCGACGTTCAGTGCAGCGGGCCTGTGGTCTGCAATGGCGGCAGGGGTGGTCTGCTGCTCGGTTCCGGCGGTAATGGTTACAACGGCGGCAACGGCGGCGACGCCGGATTGTTCTTCGGCACGGTGTTCACCCCGGGCAACGGGGCGGGCGGCGCCTCGGGGTGTATCGCGATCGCCTGCCTCGCCGGGCGCGGCGGCAACGCCATGCTGATCGGTCCGGGCGGGGCCGGCGGCAACGGCACGGACGCGGCCTACGACAGCACGACGGGGGCCTTGCAGTCCGCGGCGACCGACGGCGGCCGCGGTGGTAACGGTGGGTTGCTGCTCGGCGACGGCGGCGACGGCGGGTACGGCGGCGCGGACAACGGCAGCAAGACCCGCGCCGGTGCGTCTGCCGGTAACGGCGGAAACGGTGGTCGTGGCGGCCTGATCCTGGGCAATAGCGGCAGCGGCGGTGTGGGCGGGTATGTCTCGTTCGCCCCGAACGGCAATGTCGTGGGCGGCAACGGCGGTAACGCGGGCTGGACCGGCCTGGTCGGCGATGGCGGCGCCGGCGGCGGCGGTGGCGGCGCCACTCAGAACTGGGATGGCGTCGATGCCGATGGGGCCCTGGGCAGCGCGACCGGCGGCAATGGCGGCAAGGGCGGCCGGGGTGGTCTGCTGGCCGGCGGCGGCGGGGCCGGTGGCGAGGCGTGGGCGGGTTCGGTGTTCAGCACCTTCGGCGCCGCGACCGCCGGTAACGGCGGTGCCGGTGGTGCCAGCACATTCGGAGCCGGCGGTAAAGGCGGCAACGGCGGCGGCGGTGCGTCCGCCAACATCGGCAACGCGGGCGAGGGCGGACCAGGCTCGGGTACAGCCACCGGCGGTTCGGGCGGCCGCGGCGGTTCGGTGCTGTTGACCGGCCGGGGCGGAGCCGGCGGGGACGCGAACCTCCCGTTCGGCGGGAACGGGGCGATCAACCAGGGCGACGGGGTGGCGATCGCCGGCGACGGCGGCGACGGCGGCGGTAGCGGCATCATCGGCGCCCTGTTCACCGG
>JBAXUD010000421.1:0-3343 GCA_037129875.1 Mycobacteriaceae bacterium | reverse complement strand
CGACCACCAATTCGTTGACCAGCCCGGCGCGGTCGAGGGCGGCCTTGGCGGCGGGCTCCGAGGACGTCACCCGTTGATCGAGGGCGCCGTAGAAGCCGAGCACCGCTGCATCGCGCGACCCGGCGAAATCGGGGTTCTCGGGCAGCGGGCCGTAGAACGGCGCGGCGACGGCCACCCGCGGATCCCCGGCGGCGAGTAACTGCCATACCAGGCCGCCGCCGAAGCAGAACCCGACAACTCCCAGCTTATGGCCGGGAACACGGCGCGCCAGTTCGCTGAGCGCTGAGGAGAGGTCGTCCAGGAAGCTTCGCGGGCTGATCGCCGAAAGCGCGGCGGTCGCGGCGGCCGGATCGCTGAACGCTGCGGTGCCACCCTGGGCGGAGAGCAGGTCGACCGCGAGCGCCGAATACCCGATGCCGGCGAGGCGCCCGGCCACCGAGCGCACCCAGTCGTTGAGGCCTTTGTTCTCGTGAACCACCAGCACCGCGCCACGGGGTGTGCCGGCGGCCGGCGCCCAGCTGCCCTGCAACGATCCCTGCGGCCCGGCCCAGGTGATCGGTTCAGTGGGTCGCGCGGTGTCCATCCCCGGTGGGCGGCCCGTGCCGGTTGGCGGCGACGGCGGCGTCTGCGACTGTGGCTGGGGGGACCCGCGGTCGCCGCAGGCGGCGAACAGTGCGGTGGCTGCACCGGTACCCACCCCGAGGAGGGCCAACCGTCGCAGCGCCTCCCGCCGCGACAGCAGACCGTCGATGTGGTCGGTCGCGATCTCCTCGGCGATGTAGCGCTGGAGTGGCTCCACTGGATCAAGTATGCGCTCATCGCACGGAACTCAATTGGCGCTCACCCCACGGAACTCAATCGGGCGCTCACCGCACGGAACTCATTCGGGCGCTCACCGCACGGAACTCATTCGGGCGCTCACCGCACGGAACTCATTCGGGCGCTCACCGCACCCTGGGCTATTTCTTGTGGTGGGATGAGGCCCGTGGGAATCAAAGTGGCGCTGGAACATCGAACCAGCTACACATTCGACCGATTGGTCGAGATTCATCCCCACGTCATCAGGCTGCGACCCGCGCCGCATACCAGGACACCCATCGAGGCATACACGATGGACGTCGAGCCGGCCGACCACTTCGTCAACTGGCAGCAGGACGCGTTCGGCAATTTCCTTGCCCGCCTTGTCTTCCCGAACCCCGCGCGCTCGCTGACGATCACCGTCGGGCTCATCGCGGACCTGAAGGTCATCAACCCGTTCGACTTCTTCATCGAAGAGTTCGCCGAGACCTCACCCTTCAGCTATCCGGAGAGCCTGCGCGAGGATCTGGAGGGCTATCTGCGCCCGGTCGACGATGCCGGCCCGGGGTCCGGGCCGGGCGACCTGCTGCGGGCCTGGGTGCGCGACCACCCGGTGACCCCGGGAATGCGGACCATCGACTTCCTCGTCGGGCTCAACAATGCGGTCAATGCCGACGTGAGCTATAGCGTGCGGATGGAAGCCGGCGTTCAGACGCCCGAGCACACCCTGCGCAGCGGAGTGGGCTCCTGCCGCGACTCGGCCTGGCTGCTGGTGTCAGTCCTGCGCGAATTCGGTCTGGCCGCCCGCTTCGTGTCGGGATACCTGGTTCAGCTCACCTCGGACGTGGCCGCCCTTGACGGACCGTCGGGGCCGGCCGCCGACTTCACCGACCTGCACGCCTGGACCGAGGTGTACATCCCGGGGGCCGGCTGGATAGGTCTGGATCCGACCTCGGGTCTGTTCGCCGGCGAAGGGCACATCCCGCTGGCCGCCACCCCCCACCCGATGTCCGCCGCGCCCATCACGGGTTCCACCGGCGTGACGGAGACGGTTTTCGAGTTCTCCAACACCGTCACGAGGGTGCACGAAGATCCCCGGGTCACCCTGCCGTACACCGGCGCCGCGTGGGACGACATCACGGCCCTGGGCGATCGCGTGGACGAGCGTCTGGCCGCCGCCGATGTCCGGCTGACGATGGGCGGGGAGCCCACGTTCGTCTCGATCGACAACCAGGTCGACCCCGAATGGACCACCGATGCCGACGGCCCGCACAAACGGGAGCGGGCCTCGGCGCTGGCCGCGCTGCTGAAGGAAGCCTGGGCGCCGCAGGGGCTCGTACAGCGCAGCCAGGGCAAGTGGTATCCCGGAGAACCGTTGCCGCGCTGGCAGATCGGGCTGTACTGGCGTAGGGACGGACAGCCGCTGTGGCGGGACGCCGAACTGCTGGCAGATCCGTGGAGCGGGGAAGCCGAGGCGGTGCCGGCTGACGCCGCGGAGCGACTGATCGCCGCGCTGGCCGCCGACCTCGGCCTGCCCGCGGCTCAGGTCAGGCCCGCCTACGAGGATCCGCTGGCGCGGCTGTCGGCGTTGGCTCGCATGCCGGCCGGCCCGGCCGTCGACCCGTCCGACGATCTGCCCACCGACACCCCGGAGAGTCGCGCCGCCCTGCTGGCGCGACTGGAGCAGCCCGCCGCCGAGCCGGCCGCCTGGGTGCTGCCATTACACCGGCGCGACGACGACACCGGCTGGGCCAGTGCCGACTGGCAGCTGCGCCGGGGGCGCGTCGTGCTGCTGGAAGGTCAGTCGCCCGCGGGCCTGCGGCTGCCACTGGATTCGATCAGCTGGCAACCTGCACGGCGCACCTTCGAGGCCGACCTGCTGGCGGCCGACGACGATCTACCGACCGGCACCCCGGCCGATGACGCCCTCGTGGAGGACGCCGAGACCAACCCCACCACCGCACTGGTCGCCGAGGTCCGCGACGGGACGCTGTACGTCTTCCTGCCGCCCACCGATGCGGTGGACCACTTCGTCGATCTGATCGCTCGGCTGGAGACGGCCGCAGCGGCGGTGGGCAGCCCGCTGGTCGTGGAGGGCTACGGTCCGCCACCGGATCCCCGCCTGCAGTTCGCCTCCATCACGCCGGATCCCGGCGTCATCGAGGTCAACCTCGCCCCGTCGGCAAGCTTCGCCGAGCAGACCGCACAGTTGCAGACCCTCTACGACAACGCGCGCCTGGCCCGGCTTTCGACCGAGTCCTTCGACCTCGACGGCACCCACGGGGGCACCGGCGGCGGCAACCACATCACACTCGGCGGGACGACGCCGGCGGACTCACCGCTGCTGCGCCGGCCTGATCTGCTGGTGTCGCTGATCACCTACTGGCAGCGTCACCCGTCGCTGTCGTATCTGTTCTCCGGCCGGTTCGTCGGAACCACCTCGCAGGCCCCACGGGTGGACGAGGGACGCGCGGAGTCCCTCTATGAACTGGAGATCGCGTTCGCCGAGATCGCCCGGCTGACCGCGGGCGGCCGCAAACCCTCG
>JBAXUD010000420.1:0-3345 GCA_037129875.1 Mycobacteriaceae bacterium | reverse complement strand
CGCCAGTTCCAGCTCGCGGTCGTAGTCCGACAGGTCGGTGGTGAAGTGCGGGGTCTGCCCCTCCCGCCAGGACCGTCCGCACTTGTGCAGGTCCAGGCCGTAGAGCCGGTAGCCGCGGCGCGCGAAGCGGTCCACCAGTTCGGTGTTGAAGAAGTAGTCGGTAAACCCGTGCACCGCGAGCGCCACTCGCTGGGACGGGGCATCGTCGGCGCGCCGGATCAGGGTTGCGAAAATCTCGCCCTCGCCGTCGGGGTCGGCGCCGAGTGCGAGGGTCCGCCGGCGATAGCCGGGAAGGACGTCGTCCGCCCATACCGGAAGTGCAGCCGCCACGGCCCAACTTTATCGGCGCAGCGGCGGAGCGGTCCGCGACTCACCGTGGTGAGCGCCGGGATAACCTAGGCGTATGTCTGACAACGGGAAGTCTGACGCCAGGACCGACGTCGTCCTGGTCGGTGCGGGAATCATGAGCGCGACGCTCGGGGCGCTGCTGCGCCTGGTCGAGCCGAACTGGTCGATCACGCTGGTCGAACGCCTCGACGCCGCTGCCGCGGAGAGCAGTGATCCGTGGAACAACGCCGGCACCGGCCACTCCGCGCTGTGCGAGTTGAACTACACCCCGCAGAAGCCCGACGGCACCATCGACATCGCCAAGGCGATCAACGTCAACGAGCAGTTCCAAGTCACCCGCCAGTTCTGGACCTACGCCCACGAGAACGGCATCCTCACCGACGTCCGCAGCTTCCTCAATCCCGTCCCGCACGTCAGTTTCGTGCAGGGCGCGGAGAACGTCGACTACCTGCGCCGCCGCCAGGAGACGCTGGTGCGCAACCCGCTGTTCGCCTCGATGGAGTTCGTCGACGACCCGGGAGAGTTCGCCCGCCGGCTCCCGCTGATGGCCGATGGACGGGACTTCTCCGAACCGGTCGGGCTGAACTGGACCGAGGGCGGCACCGACGTCGACTTCGGTTCGCTGTCTCGTCAGCTGCTGGCCTTCGGCTCCAAGCGCGGGATGAACACCCTGTTCGGCCACGAGGTCCGCGACCTCGACCAGGAGCCCGACGGCAGCTGGACCGTCAAGGTGCTCAACCGGCGCACCGGCGAAAAGCGCAGTATCCGAAGCAAGTTCGTGTTCGTCGGCGCTGGCGGCGGAGCGCTGCCGCTGCTGCAGAAGGCGGGCATCAAGGAGGCCAAGGGATTCGGTGGCTTCCCGGTGAGCGGTATGTGGCTGCGGACCGACAAGCCCAACCTGACCGGGGCCCATCACGCGAAGGTCTACGGACTGCCGCCGCTGGGCGCGCCGCCGATGTCGATGCCGCACCTGGACACCCGGGTGATCGCCGGAAAGGACTGGCTGCTGTTCGGGCCGTTCGCCGGCTGGTCACCGAAGTTCCTCAAGACCGGAAAGGTCACCGACCTTCCACTGTCGGTCAAGCCGGACAATCTGCTGTCGATGGTGGGCGTCGGGCTCACTGAGCTTCCGCTGCTGAAGTACCTCATCGGCGAGTTGCTGCAGTCCTTCGGCGGACGGGTCGACACGCTGCGGCAGTTCGCCCCCACCGCGCAGGGCAACGATTGGGAAATCGACGTCGCCGGACAGCGTGTCCAAGTCATCCGCCGGGACTCCAAGAAGCTGGGTGTACTCGAGTTCGGCACAACGGTTCTGGCTGCCGCCGACGGGTCCATCGCCGGATTGCTCGGCGCCTCGCCGGGCGCCTCCACCGCGGTGCCCGCGATGATGGAAGCGATGCAGCGGTGTTTCCCCGGCGAATACCCCGGTTGGGAGCCGAAGCTCAAGGAGATGGTGCCCTCGCTGGGCTCCAAGCTCTCCGAGGAGCCTCGCCTGTTCGCCGAGGTGTGGGATCACGGCACCCGGGTCCTCGGGCTGCAGAGCAGATCCGACGCCGGCCACGCGTGACGGTCGCGCTGCGCCGGGCCTGGGCAAGGGACCTGGATGCACCGACCCTCTACGGGCTGCTGAGTCTGCGGGTGGAGGTCTTCGTCATCGAGCAGTCCTGTCCCTATCCGGAGCTCGACGGCCGCGACCTGGAACCCCATACCCGCCACTTCTGGCTGGAAAAGCCCGGGGGAGAGGTCATTTCGGTGCTCCGCCTGCTGGAGGACCACCCCGGCGATGAGACCGTGTTCCGCATCGGCCGGGTGTGCACCAGAGCCTCCGAACGTGGGCGCGGCCACACAGCGCGGCTGATGCAGGCCGCGCTGACCGAGGTGGCCGACAGCACCTGCCGGATCAGTGCGCAGACCTACCTGGCGGACATGTACGCGCGGTACGGGTTCGCCGTCGCCGGTGCGGAGTTCGACGAGGACGGCATCGCGCATGTTCCGATGCTGCGTGAGGCCCGACGGTGATCCCGCCGCCGTACCCGTTCAGTGCCATCGTCGGCCACGACAAGTTCCGGCTGGCGCTGCTGCTGTGCGCGGTGAGCCCGCAGATCGGTGGTGTGCTCATCCGCGGGGAGAAGGGCACGGCGAAGTCGACGGCCGTGCGGGCGCTGGCCGCCGTCCTCACCGGCGCCGACCCGGGCGCCCGGCTGGTCGAACTGCCGATCGGCGCCACCGAGGACCGGGTGATCGGCTCGCTGGATCTGCAGAAGGTGCTGCGCGACGGCGAACATGCGTTCTCCCCGGGCCTGCTGGCCCGGGCGCACGGCGGACTGCTCTACGTCGACGAGGTCAACCTGCTGCCCGACCACCTCGTCGACGTTCTGCTCGACGCGGCCGCGATGGGCCGTGTGCACATCGAACGGGACGGGGTCTCGCACTCTCACGAGGCGCGGTTCGTGCTGGTCGGGACCATGAATCCCGAGGAGGGCGAACTGCGTCCGCAGCTACTCGACCGGTTCGGCCTGGCCGTGGACATCGCGGCCTCCCGCGACGTCGCGGTCCGCGGCGCGGTGATCCGGGCGCGGCTGGCCTATGAGGCCGACGCGAGCGGGTTCGCCCAGCGCTACGCCGAGCAGGACGCCCAACTGTCGCAGCGGATCGCGGCGGCGCGCGATCGCCTCGCTGCTGTGGTGCTGCCGGAGAGCGAAGTGCACCGCATCGCCGCGCTGTGCGCGGCGTTCGACGTTGACGGCATGCGGGCCGATCTGGTGGTGGCACGCACCGCGGTGGCCCACGCCGCCTGGCGCGCGGGAGACATCACCGGGGCGAGCGAAGCGACGGGAGACATCACCGTCGGCGAGGAGGACATCCGTGCCGCTGCCGAACTGGCGCTGCCGCACCGTCGCCGCCGCGACCCGTTCGACGACCCGGGCATCGACCCCGAACAACTCGACGAGGCGCTCCGTCAGGCCGGTTCCGTCTCCGACGACGAGCCCGAGCCCG
>JBAXUD010000042.1:0-13732 GCA_037129875.1 Mycobacteriaceae bacterium | reverse complement strand
CGGTGATGGTGCCCTCGCAGCGTTCGGTGAGTCGCGCGGCGATCTTGGCAGCGGTGTCGTCGTCGATCTTCGGCAACTCGTTGAAGATGCCGCCGGGCGACTTGCCGGTGACGATCGCCCAGGTGGCGAAGGTGACCCGCTCGGCCGCCTCGCGTGGCGGCACGTCGGTGCCGAGGGCGTCGACGACGGCCTGCTGCGTCAGGACTTTGGCCGCCGCGGCCGCCGGGGTGTTGGCGGGAGCATCGGGTCCGGCCGGGTTCGTCGGCGGCGGCGGGACGTCAGGAGCCGCGTGGCCGGCGACATCGGACGGCGCGTGAGCCTCCGGGTGCTTGGCCGCGAGTTTCTCCGCCAGCTCCGCCGGGATCTCGCCCGCGGCGATCCTGGCCTGCTCGGCGGCGATCTCATCAGGCGTCATGCCCTTCTGGTGCTCGGCGAATTCGGTCACCGTGTCGCGGTTTTCGATGGCGTAGGTGATCAGTTGCTCGACGGCGTACAGGTTCGCGTCGCGCACCGCGGTCAGCTGGATCGGCGGCAGGTCGAAGTCGTACTCCACCCGGTTCTTGATCCGCACCGCCATCAGAGAGTCCAGGCCGAGCTCGATCAGCGGCACCTCCCACGGCAGGTCCTCGGGCTCGTAGCCCATGGCACTGCCGACGATGAGGCCCAGCCGGTCGTGCACGGTCTCCGGGCCGTCCGGGGTCCACTTGCCGAGCTGGGCCGCGACGCCGGCGCCCGCGGCGAGGTTGTCGTGCAGGATCTCCGCGTCGGGCTGCTCCTCGACCGTCTCCGGCTGTCCCGAAATCGGTTGTGCCACCGCGATTCCGGTGGCCACCGCGGCGGGCAAGGCTCCCCCCGCGGACAGCGGGAATCCGGCTCCAGCGGCACCCGATCGGGTCACGATGGAGTCGTACACCAGCGTGAATGACTCGTCGATACGGGCGTGCACCTGCACCGACGCCCCGCCGGGGTGGCGGGTCAGCGTGGTCACCAGCCGGGCGCCCTCGCCGGGAACCGCCCGCTGTTCGGATGCCGTCAGGGTGGCGTCCGGAAGCACCTGCACCGCAGCGGCTTTCACCAGAGCAGCGAGGTCGGTCTGTCCCTGCGCCGCGTACTCCCACACATGGCGGCCGTCGGGCATGGCGACATGGGTGCCCGGGATCAGGGCCGAGCCGTCGGCCGAGAAGTGCGCGTTGAGCCAGTGTTCCTTGCGCCTGAACCGCGTCGGCGGGATGTCGGCGTAGTCCTGCGGGCCCGATGCGGGAGAGAACAGTGTCCGGAAATCCAGTGCGTGGCCGTAGACGTACAACTGCGCCATCGCAGCGACCATCGAGTCGACTTCGTCTTCCTTACGGGCCAGCGTCGCAATCAGCTGTCCGTCATGCAATCCCGCCGAGGCCGTGGTTAATCCAACCTGCATCAGCGCCACCGGGTTGGGCGCGAGTTCCAGGAAGGTGGTGTGGCCGTTGTCCACGGCGTTGCGGATGCCCTGGGTGAAGTGGACGCTGTGCCGCAGACCGTTCTTCCAGTAGTCCACACCGTGGATCACCTCTCCGGGGCGGGTGTAGGTGCCCTCACGCACGGTGGAGAAGTAGCCGATCTTCAGCGGCCGGGCATCGATGCCCTGCAATTCGGCGGCCAACTCGCCGAGCAGCGGATCCATCTGGGTCGTGTGGCTGGCACCCTTGGTCGCGAACTTTCGGGCGAAGCGGCCCTCCTGCTCGCAGCGCTCGATGATCGCGTCCACCTGGGCGGGCGGGCCGCCGATCACGGTCTGGGACGGTGCCGCGTAGACGCACACCTCGAGATCGGGGAAATCCGAGAACACTTCTGCGATCTCGTCGGCCGAGTATTCGACCAACGCCATCAGGCGGATGTACTCGCCGAACAGCATCGCCTCGCCCTCGCCCATGAGATGCGAACGCGCGCAGATGGTTCGGGTGGCGTCGGCCAACGACAGTCCGCCGGCGAAGTAGGCCGCGGCCGCCTCGCCCAGCGACTGTCCCACGACCGCAGCGGGTTTCGCACCGTGGTGCTTGAGAAGTTCACCCAGGGCGATCTGGATCGCGAAGATCACCAGCTGGACCACTTCGATCGGGTACTCGCAGGTCTCGTCGGTGTAGTCGACCGAGTCGTCCAGGATCAGCTCGAGGATCGAGTACCCGCGCTCGTCCTGAATCAGGCTGTCGACCTTGTTGATCCACTCGGCGAAGACGTCGTCGCGCAGATACAGGCTCTTGCCCATCTTGCGGTGCTGGGCACCGAAGCCGGCCAGCACCCAGACCGGCCCGCTGGAGACCGGGCCGTCGGCGCTGAAGACCAGCGGACTCTGTTTGCCCTCGGCGATCACGCGCAGGCCCTTGACGGCCTCGTCGTGGTCGTGGGCCATCACCACTGCGCGGGAACGGCCGTGGTTGCGCCGTGACAGCGACCTACCGATCGCCTCCAGCGATGTCGCGCGACCCTCCGGGCTGTCGATCCAGTCGGCGAGCTCGGCTGCGGTAGCCCGCTTGCGGGAGGTGAGGAAGCCCGAAACAGCCAGCGGCACAACAGGTGTGTGGGGTTCAGCAGCTTCGGTGGAAGCGAGTTCCTCGCGTGCCACCTCCAGCAGCCGCAGCGCCTCGTCGGTCAGCCCGGGCAGTTCCGGCTCATCGTCGGATACCGTGACATCGCCGTAGGTGACGTCGCCGTCTTCGTCGAAGCCCGATTCATCGATTCCTGATTCTCTTCGCCCGAGAGGCTCATCGATTCCTGATTCTCTTCGCCCGAGAGGCTCATCGATGAACTCGCCGTACTCGTCCATCCTGACGCCGCCGACATAGACAGCGTCGGCCTCGGACGCATCTGCCTGTGCGGGAGCATCTTCCGGCTCGGGCTCCGGCGCAACCAGATCCTCGGGCAGCACCTCGCGCAGCACCACGTGCGCGTTGGCGCCGCCGAATCCGAACCCGGACACACCGGCGATCGCGTGGCCGCTGTAGCGCGGCCACTCGGTGACCTGTTCGGCGACCTTGAGGTGCACCCCGTCGAAGTCGATGTAGGGGTTGGGCCCCGCATAGTTGATCGACGGCGGAATCTTGTTGTTGTGCAACGACAATGCGACCTTGGCCAGGCTGGCCGCACCGGCGGCCGACTCCAGGTGGCCCAGGTTGGACTTGACCGCACCGAGCAGCGCGGGCTGGTCGGCGGCGCGGCCGCGGCCCACGACGCGGCCCAGCGCGTCCGCCTCGATCGGGTCGCCGAGGATGGTGCCGGTGCCGTGAGCCTCGATGTAGTCGACGGTGCGCGGGTTGATGCCGGCATCGTGATATGCCTTGCGCAGCACCTCGGCCTGGGCGTCGGGGTTCGGGGCCAACATGCCGTTGGAGCGGCCGTCGTGATTGATCGCGCTGCCGGCGATCACGGCCAGGATCTCGTCGCCGTCGCGGCGGGCGTCCTCGAGGCGCTTGAGCACGATCATGCCGCCGCCCTCGGAACGGGCGTAGCCGTCGGCGTCGGAACTGAACGACTTGATCCGGCCATCCGGCGCCAGTACGCCGCCGACCTCGTCGAAGCCCAACGTGACCGCGGGCGTGACGAGTGCGTTGACGCCGCCGGCGAGCACCACGTCGGCCTCGCCGGTACGCAGTGCCTGCACACCCTGATGCACCGCCACCAGCGATGACGAACAGGCGGTGTCGACGGCCACCGACGGACCGCGGAAGTCGTAGAAGTACGAGACCCGGTTAGCGATGATCGAACTGGCAGTTCCGGTGATGGCATACGGGTGCGCCGTACGCGGGTCCATCATCGCCAGATAGCTGTAGTCGTTGGTGGAGCTGCCGACGAACACACCGACGCTCTGCCCGCGCAGACTCGACGCCGGGATGCGGGCGTTCTCCAACGCCTCCCAGGTGAGCTCGAGCGCCATCCGCTGCTGCGGATCGATGTTGTCGGCCTCCATCTTCGACAGTGCGAAGAACTCGGCGTCGAATCCCTTGATATCGGTCAGGTAGCCGCCGCGGGTTCGGGCCTTGCGGATGCGCTCGGCCAGGCGGGGCTCGTCCATGAACTCCGACCACCGGCCCTCGGGCAGGTCGGTGATGGCGTCGCGGCCGTCGAGCAGCGCCGCCCACATCTCGTCGGGGGTGTTCATATCGCCGGGGAAGCGGGTGGCAAGACCGACGATCGCGATCTCGGGCACGTCGCGGCGCCGGGTCCAGTTCTCGTCTTCGTCGGAGACCTCGGGTTCGGGCTCGCCCTCGATGATCACCGTCGCCAGCGCCTCGATGGTCGGGTGGCGGAAAGCGACGGTGGCGGTCAGCGTCACTCCGGTGAGGTCCTCGATGTCACTGGCCATCGCCACCGCGTCACGCGAGGAGAGCCCGAGCTCGACCATCGGGACCGACTCGTCGATCGAACCGGGCGCCTGCCCCGTCGAGTTGGCCACCCAGTTACGCAGCCACTCACGCATCTCCGGAACCGAAATGTCGGTCCGCGGGGTAGTCAGCTCCTTCTCGGGCGCGAGAATGATCTCGGCCTCAGACGGTGGGCCGGGCGTATCCGATTCAGACATAGGTCCTTATTCCGATTCGTCGGGGAAGGCGTTGGCCACCTTCCCGGACCGCAGGCTGCCGTCCAGGTAGGCCGACCGGCAGGCGCTCCGGCCGATCTTGCCGCTGGAGGTGCGCGGAATCGCACCGGCCGGGGTCAACAGGACGTCGCGCACGGTGACGCCGTGGCGCACCGCGATGGCGGCGCGGATGGCATCGGCAACCGCGGACAGTTCGAGCTTGTGCGAACCGGCGGCCCGTTCGGCCACGATCACCAGTTGCTCGGAGCTGTCGTCGGGGTCGCGCGTCAGACCCGCGTGCGCGTCGGCGAACACCTCGTCGGGCAACCGGTTGGCCGGCACCGAGAAGGCCGCCGCGAACCCGGTGCGCACCGCCTTGCTGGCTTCTTGCGCGGAGTACTCCAGGTCCTGCGGGTAGTGATTGCGGCCGTCGATGATGACGAGGTCCTTGGTGCGGCCGGTGATGAACAACTCGTTGTCGTGGTAGGCGCCGAGGTCGCCGGTCCGCACCCAGGTCGCGTCGTCGGCCGCACCTTCGGCGTGCGACGGACCGGTCCGCGACTTGAGGGTGTTCTGGAACGTCGCGACGGACTTCTCCGGCTGGTTCCAGTACCCGGTGCCCATATTGTTGCCGCTGATCCAGATCTCACCGATCTGCCCGTCCGGCACCTCGCTGGCGCTCTCGTGATCGACGATCACCGCCCACTCGCCGACACCGACCTTGCCGGCACCGGCCTGTGCGACGGCCTTGGGCGAATCGTCGGGCACCGGCACGAACCGGCCCGCGTTCAATTCGTCGCGGTCGACGGACAGGATCATCGGCTCATCCGAGGACGGCGTGGTCGAGACGAACAACGTCGCCTCGGCCAGGCCGTAGGACGGCTTGATCGCCTTGCGCGGGAAGCCGAACGGGCCGAATGCGTCGTTGAACCGGTTGACGGTCGCGGCCGAGATCGGCTCGCTGCCGTTGAGGACGGCCTTGACGTTGGACAGGTCCAGCGGCTCCTCACCGTCCTTGGGCAGCCCGCGCGCCGCGGCGTGGTCGAAGGCGAAGTTGGGTGCCACCGAGATGGTGCCGCCGGTGTCGCCTTCCTTGCGGGCCAGCTCACGCATCCAGCGAATCGGGCGGCGAACGAATGCGGCCGGTGTCATGAAGGTGAAGTAATGGCCGATCAGCGACGGCAGGAGTGCGGTGACCAGGCCCATATCGTGGAAGAACGGCAGCCAGGACACACCGCGGTCGGCCTCCTCGCCCTCCAGTGCCTCAATCACCTGCACCACGTTGGTGGCCAGGTTCAGGTGGGTGATCTGCACGCCGGTGGGCACACGGGTCGACCCGGAGGTGTACTGCAGGTAGGCGATGGTGTCCTCGTTGACGGTGTCGATGTGCTCCCACGTCGCGCCGACCTCGACCGGAACGGCGTCGACGGCGATGACGCGCGGGCGCTCCTTGGCGGGGCGGCTGCGAAAGAACTTGCGGACACCCTCGGCGGCGGCGGTGGTGGTCAGGATCGCCGCCGGCTGGCAATCGTCGAGCACCGCGTGCAATCGCCCGACATGGCCGGGTTCGGCCGGGTCGAACAGCGGCACGGCGATGCGGCCGGAGTACAGCGTGCCGAAGAACGCGACCAGGTAATCCAGGTTCTGCGGGCACAGAATGGCGACCCGGTCACCGGGCTCGGTGACCTGCTGCAACCGGGCGCCGACCGCGCGGTTGCGGGCGCCGAAGTCGGCCCACGTCAGTACCCGGGCAATGCCGTCGCGCTCGGTGGAGAAGTCCAGGAATCGGTAGGCCGGCTTGTCGCCGCGGACCTTGGCCCACCGTTCGACATGCTTGACCAGGCTGGCGCCCTCAGGGAAGTTGATCCGTCCGTCCTTGATGAACGGGTTATGGAACGGCATACCACTCTCCTGTCGAAAGCGCATTCGTGTCGCCCGCACGGTCAGCGCGCGGCAGCCTGGTGGCGCGCATTTCCAACCCGCCGAACATGGCCCGGGCGCCCCACAGATGGTACCGATGAAACGGGCGCCCGCGGTCAGGCAGACCGGATCGTCGATCCCCGCCGAACAGGGTGTCTGTCAGCCCTTATTTTTTTCTTAATGTTAGGCGTCCGGCAGGCGGTATCCAAATCGAATCGCCGTGGCGGCGCCGCCTCAGCCGTGGGCGGGGTGCGGCGCGTTCTCGATGACGTCCCTGGCCCAGTTCAATGTCCACGCGGTGGCCGTCTGTCCGTCGGCGTTCCAGAACTGCGGGGTGCCGTACATCGCGTGGATGGGCTGGCCGGCGCCCGCGGTGAGGACATCGAGGGTGCCGGGCAGGTTGGTGATGTTGAACGCTGACTGCGGTGCCGAGCAGATCAGGTCGCCCGGCGCGCAGATCTGGTTGGTCCGGTTGTTCAGGGCGCCGAAGCCGCCCGGGCGTTCGCCGCTCATCGTCAGGCCGAGGGCCGAAAGCGTCGGCACTTCCTTGAGAGTGATTTCCGCTCCCTCGCCCGGAGCGGCCGGGCCGACGTCCTGCCCCACTCCCGGCTGACGCCGGCCGTCGGCGATCAACGTGACGCCGAGAACCAGATCCTCGTCGACCGGACCGCGGCCGTTGCCGATGTCGCTGGCAAGATCCCCGGCGATCACCGCCCCCTGGGAGAAACCGACCAGCACAAAACTGGTCAGCGGGCAGCGGTTGTTCATGTCGGTCATCGCCCGGACCGCCGCCGCGGTGCCCTCCTTGCGGGATTCGTTGTAGGACATCTGATTGTCCGCCGCCAGCGGATTGTGGAACTGAGCGGTGTAGGGGACGGTGTAGACCTGTACGCGGTCCGGACCGAACTGCTGCTGGATCGGGCGAGTCACGTTGAGCAGCAACGCAATCGGAAACTGACCCGGGTTGAGCGGGTCGTCGGTGGGTGAGGACTCCCAGGTGCCCGGGATGGCGATCATGTCGACGTCGGGGCAACTGGCGTCCTGGAAGGCCGGTCGCGGTTTCTGACCCGGAGTGGTGACGGTGGGCGGAATGGCGCTGGGCGGGATGGCGCTGGGCGGGTTCGCCGTGGTCGACGGTCCGGGGCGCCGGACGACGATCACGATGATGGCCACGATCAGCCCGACCACCAGTGCGACGGCGCCCGCGGCGACGAGAGCCAGGATGCGGTGACGGCGGCGGCGGCTAGCGGCCTGGGTCTTCGATGTGGAACCGCGCGAACGGCCCGAACCACCCGAACGTCTGGGCCCCTTGGGCCCGTTCGTGTTGAGCGTCACGGCTCAGCAGAGTTTTTGAGTGGCGATGTGAATGAAGTTCCCGACGACGGTGTCGACGTTGGTCACTGCGGGTGATTGCGGGGAGCCCGCGGAGACCCCGATCACATCGCTGCGGATCATCGGTGCCACCGAGTCCCATACCGTCTTATCGCTCTGGCCGGCCGCGCGGGCCTGGCAGACGTAGGCGCCGATGCTCAGCGCCTGCAGATCGTTGGACGGATGTATGCCGGCACTGGCCAGCGCTCCCAGATAGTCACGTTGCGCAGGGGTCAGCTCCGGCTTGCCGGACTGGCGGTCGCCTTCCGGGGAGAGCCGCAGATCGGCCCCTTCGGCATAGCCGGTGGTCTGTTGCGACGGCAGTGCAACATTGCTGATCAGATCGCCGCCGGAGCCGCATCCGGCCAACAGCCACGCGGCCGGGGCAACGAATCCGGCGACAAGCACCCGGCGCCCGGGCGCTCCGAGAGGCCGCCGACCCACCACTGAGGGTTTGCTGAGGGAATCGCTGCGCGCGGGTTGCACGACGTCCACAGTACCGCCTGAATCCAACTGCTCCGCTGTCTGCGGAGAATGGACCCGGATCGGTATTGAATCCGGCGATTCCGGCGTTAGCCGAGAGCCGCGGCGATGTCCCCGGCCATGGCGCCCAGCTGTCCGGCCCAGGTGCCCCAGTCGCTGCTGCCGCCGCCGGTGATGTCGAAGTGGCCATTGCGCCCACCCAGGGAGCGGTAGTGCGCGTAGAAGATGCGGTTGCTGCCCTGAGCGACGCTGCAGTCGCCGCCGCCCATCGCAGCCGGGTCGCCGCAGGTGACGGTCAACGGGCTGTACACCCACAGCCGGGTGTTGTTCTGAACCAGCAGGTTGGCGTGAACGTTGGGGTCATGCCACTTCCAGCGACCCAGCTGGGGTGCGCCCCACATCGCGTCGATGTTGTCGCCGATGTTGATGGCGTTGGAGATGACGCCGTTGGTCTGGGTGTCGGACGGGTTGAGGAAGCCTGAGAGAGAACCGGCGTAGCTGTAGCGGTCCGGGTGGAAGGTCGCCATCATCATTGCGCCGGTGCCGCCCTGCGAGGCCCCGACGATCGCGTGCCGGTTGGGGGCCAGACCCTTGTTGGCGGCCAGCCAGTTCGGCAGCTCGTCGGCCAGGAAGGTCTCCCACTGCTTGGAGCCGTTGCGCTCCCAGTTGGTGTACAGGCTGTACGCACCGCCGGCCGGGGCGGCCACCGACAGGCCGCTGCCGGCCAGGGTGTTCATCGCGTTGCCGGCCGTGACCCAGTTGCTGACGTCGGGGCCGGCGTTGAAGGCGTCGAGCAGAACCACCGCATGCGGGCCGCCGGCCTGGAATGCCACCGGGATGTCGCGGCCCATGGCGGCGGAGGGGACCATCAGCATCTCGACGCCGGCGGCGGATGCTCTCGGGGCGGTGGTGCCCGCGGCGCCCCACATGCCCAGTGCCAGGACAACAGCACCGATAGCGCGGAACAGTTTCGTCAGACCGCTCATACCCACCTCACGTCGACTCAAATGGCCATCCCCGGCCACCCCGGCTGGGCGTCTCCCGGCGCTATACCGGCCGAAAGACGACCCACGTAGTGAATCACACCGGTGATCGGGCGGCTCCGTGATTGGTCCCGATACGGCAGCCCCGTCGGCGCGATACGCCGGGGGCGACAAACCCTGGTCAGGCCGCCGCCGCCGGGCGTTCACACGCGGACCGTCAGGGCCCTGTTGCCGGAAGCCCGGTGTAGGGCGGTCGGCCGCCGTCCAAGTCCGGCTCCGGCAGACCGCATCGCAGTAACTCGTATTTGGGTACGCGATCGATCCGGTAACGAGTGAACTCCCAAGCCCGGTTCAGGTTGCCGATGAACCGGGGACGGGTCATCGGATCACGGATCGTTTCCAGCATCTCGACGGTTTGCGGGCATTTCAGCGCCGCGCCGGCCTCCCGGATCCAGCCCTCGTCGAGATACTCCGGAATCCACGGCCGCTTCTTGAGCCATGGTCCCTCGGCGACGGCCCAGTCCGGGAAGAGATTCTTGTCGTGGCCGATGCGGCCGTCCTCGAGCCGGGCGGTGTGCGCTGCCAGCGGGTTGGCCAGTCCGATCTGGTCGATGACCCGGGTGTTGAGACCCACGTTCATCCCGACCATCCCCAGGTTGGTGAAAAACACCGTGTGCGGAGCGACTTGGCGACGCCAGGTGTCCATCGGCACACCTGGCGGCGGGGGCAGCGGCGGCTTGGCGGGGACGACATCCCAGACGTCGTAATTGCCCGACGGCAGTAGCAGTGCCCCGTCGGGAGTGTTGTTGATGGCCACCAGCACTGCCCGCATCCTGGGGTAGTCGAGGTAGTCCGCGGCGGTCAGCGGGTGGGCGTGGCCGGTGGCTTGGGAGTAGAACCGGCGTTCGTCGACAATTCCGGAGTAGGTGACCCGGGTGGCGTCGCGGCCCATTCCGGGTGAGTTGGCGGCCCACAGCGCCCAACCGGCCAGCGCCAGCCATAGCGCCGCGACCGCAGCGGCCATCAGCCGGCCCTTGTCGCTGGAGAACCAGTCCCGGTGCAACCAGCCGCCTTCCGGCACGATCACCGGGACCACCGCGATCGGGGCGAGCACACAGAACAGCGGCGCCAGCAACACCCGTCCATGCATGAAGTCGCCGCCCTGGCGAATCCAGTAGAGGCCCTGCACCAGCCCGCTGAAGAGCATGAAAATCACGACGGCGCCCGGCCGCCGCACCCAGCCGGCCAGGGAGCCGGCGCCAGCTGCACGCCACGAACCGTCGCTGCCGGCAAGCAGAACCAGCGCCAGGGCGACCAGCAGCATCGCGGGTATCCACAAGGCGTAGGGACCGGTGAAGTTTTGGAGGTAGACGAAGCCCTGATCCCATTTACTGCCGGAGGCATCCTTGGCGATCGCGGTCTGCGGCACCAGAAGCCCGTAGTAGCCCATCCGGAAGATCTGATAGCCGACCGGCAGCAGTCCGCCGGCGGCCAGGATCAGTCCGCGCCGGGCCCAGCCGGGCTCTGCGACGAGCATCATCACCAGCGCCAGGCCGCCGATCAACGCGAGCTCGGGTCGCACCAGCACGCTCAGCCCGGCGACGAAGGCCAGGGCGGCGGTGAAAAAGGGTCCGCCGCGTCTGGACTGCGACGGCTGCTGCCCCCAGGCAACCATCATCCACCACAGCCCGCCCAACCACGCGGTCACCAACCCGTTCTCCAGACCGGAGGTTGCGAAGTCCCGGGCGGGCGGTACGGCGATGTAGACCAAAGCACCGGCAGGCAGGATCAGGGCCCGGCGGCCGCGCAGGCTCGGCGCCCACAGCCGCGCGGTGCCGAGCATGACCATCACGACTCCGGCCACACTGAGAGCCAGCGCCAGCGCCAGCGCCACGTATTCCAGGCGCAGCGGGCCGCCGATCAGACTGCCCAGGTACACCAGATAGGTCCATGCGGTGGAGGTGCTGGACTCCACCCGCTCACCGGCGTTGAACACCGGGCCATTGCCCGCCAACAGGTTTCGGACCGTCCGTAGCACGATCAGGCCGTCATCGGCGATCCAGCGCCGTTGCCAGATACCCCAGGTCCACAGCGCCGACACCGCCGCGACGGTGACCCAGAGACTCAACCGGGTCGATGCCGCATACGGGAACGCCGGCCACGTCCGGGAGCCCGCATGCATTGCGGGCCAGGCGATCCGACTCGGACCGGAGAGGCCGGCCGGTGCGCTAAGCGAGGAGTGCGGCGGCAATGACGGTTCCGATCCAGGCCAGGGCCAGCAGTTGCAGCACACGGTCCTTCAACGCGATCTCCTCCGGCTCGCCGGCCAGGCCGCCGTCGACATCGACCGCGTACCGCAGAATCGCGATGGTGAAAGGCACCATCGAGATGACGAACCACGATCCGGTCTTGCCGTCCCGTTCGAACGCCCACAAGCCGTAGCAGAGTACGACGGCCGTCGCCGACAACGTCCAGACGAACGTCAGGTAGGTGCTGGTGTAGCTCTCCAGGGACTTGCGGATCTTGGCGCCGGTGCGCTCGGCGAGTTGAAGTTCGGCGTACCGCTTGCCGGCCGCCATGAACAGTGAACCGAACGCCATCACAAGCAGGAACCACTGCGACAGCGGGATGCCGCCGGCCACACCGCCGGCAATGGCGCGGATGAGGAATCCCGACGACAGGATTGAGATGTCCAGCACGGCTTGGTGTTTGAGCCCGAAGCAGTACGCCAGCTGGATCACCAGATAGACCGCCATCACCAAAGCCAGCTGCGGGGTGACCCACCACGAGATCGCCAGGCAGGCGACCATGAGGACGGCGGCGATCGCGTAAGCCATCCCGATCGGCAGCACGCCGGCCGCGATCGGGCGGTACCGCTTGGTCGGATGGGCGCGGTCGGCCTCGACGTCGCGGGCGTCGTTCACCAGATAGATCGACGAGGCCGCCATGCAGAACACCACGAAGGCGATGGCCACCTTGTAGAGCACAGCGCGGTAGTCGTAGGTGTCGCCGCCGCCCATCGCTGCCAGCGGCGCTGCGAACACCAGCAGGTTCTTCACCCACTGGCGGGGGCGGATCGCCTTGATGACGGCGGCGAACAGGTTGCTCGGCGGTCCGGTGACCGTGGCCTCACTCATGGATGGCCTCACTCATGGATCACCTCTCCTTCCGGCGGCCGCCGAGCCGGCCGGTCACCCGTGCGACGGCGGCGCCGACGGCCATCCCGGCGAGCACATCGGTGGGATAGTGCACACCGAGCACCAGACGGGACAGGGCCATCAACGGCACCGCCGCCAGCGGCAACGGCGACCGGGTGGCCCGGCACAGCAGCATAGCCGCGGCGGTGCTCGACGTCGCGTGCGCCGACGGGAAGCTCAGGGCACTGGGCGTGCCGACGTTGATCACAATGTCGGGGTGATGCGGCCGCCGGCGGCGCACCGCCAGTTTGATCAGGACGGCCGCGGCGTGCGCGGCTACTGCGCCGACACCGACCAGCAGCCAGTCACGCCGGCGCGAACGGTCCGCCACGGCGCCGATCGCGGAAAGCGCCACCCACCCGGCCGCGTGCTCGCCGAAGTGGGACATGCCCCGGGCGACGGTGATCGCCGCAGGTGTCGCCAGCCGGGATTGCACGTCGACCAGCAGGGCCACCTCACCGGTGGCCGGGCCGAGATCCGCTGCGCCGCACCGATCCACCCCGGCCTCAGACATGGGCAGATGATTCGTCGAGCAGCACGGTTTCCCACTTCTGCTGGCTGGACAGCACCGGCAACGCCTTCCGGTAGACCTTGCGCATGTGGTTGTACTTGCGGGCCAGTCGGACATGTTGGCGCAGTGAGGCTTTCAGCAGGGCCATCATCTTGGCCCGGTCCCGCTGGCGGTAGACCACGCCGCGGCCGTCGGCCGTGGTGACGGTCACGCCGTCGACGTTGCAGAGCAAAAACCAGCGCGCGTCCTGGGTGGCGACGTTGAGCTGCGGGCGGTCGTGGCTGGCAGGGTCCGCCTCACGAAGCTGGTGGATCACCCCGCGGGCCAGCCGCGCGCCGATCGCGGGCAACGCCACGGGTGGCTTGTGCACCGTCGTCCGCCCACTCGGCGCAGGCAGGGACGTCGCTCCGGGCAGCACCACCGCGTCGGGGTACTGCTGGCGCAGCGCGCGCACCTCGGGCAGCGCCGACTCCAGGATGGAGAAGATGTGCTCGGGGCCGGCCAGGAAGTCCTCGATCGCCCGGTTCTGAATGGCGACGGTCGAATATTCAAGGCACAGAAGATGTTTCAGGGTCGCCTTCAACGAGCTCCTGACCAGCCCGCTGACCGGCGCGTCCCAGTGCAGGGCAGAGACCACCAGCCGGTTGCGCAGGTGGAAGTAGGCCTGCCAGTCGATGGCGTCGTCCTTGTCGCTCCACGCCATGTGCCAGATCGCGGT
>JBAXUD010000419.1:0-3351 GCA_037129875.1 Mycobacteriaceae bacterium | reverse complement strand
CGGCCATCTC
Source organism: Mycobacteriaceae bacterium (assembly GCA_037129875.1). Taxonomy (GTDB): domain Bacteria; phylum Actinomycetota; class Actinomycetes; order Mycobacteriales; family Mycobacteriaceae; genus Mycobacterium. The sequence continues at coordinate 3,341 of JBAXUD010000419.1, read as the reverse complement.
GAGAAGGACGCCGACGGCCGGCACCAGATCATGGTCGACGACTACGAGCACGAGGGCATGTGGCTCGACAAACTCGATGGCACCTCCGCTGCGCGGCTGCCCAGTCAGTCCCAGGCGCTGCTCAATCTGCGCCTGCGGCCGGGGCCGGAGCGGTCCGAACTCACCCTCTACACGCACCACGCACTGGCCGACGGGCACCACCAGTTCGCGCTGCTGGAGAAACTGTTCGGCTGGTACACCGACATCGTCAGCGGTTCCGCCCCCGGGCCGGTCAAGGCCGATCCCGTTCCCGAGTCACTGGAGTCGGTCCTCGCCGTGCGGGGCATCGGCAAGCTCCACCGGTTCGGCCTGGAGCGCTTCCTGCCGGCGATGTTCGCCTATGACCTGCCGCCGTCCAAGCGAAACGCCGGACGCGCCGGGCCCCAGTCGGTACGCGTGCCGTCGGCTACCCGTCGGCTCTCCGCACAGGAGACCCGCGATCTGCTCGGTATCTGTGCGGATCGCCGAATCAGCCTCAACGCGCTCACCGCCGCCGCAATCCTGTTGGCCGAGTGGACCATTCGGCAAACCCCGAATCTGCCGATTCCCTACGTATACCCGGTTGATCTCCGGTTCTTCCTGACCCCGCCGGTCGGGGCGACCGAAGCGACGAACCCGGTGGGGATGGCGATGTACCTGGCCGAGATCGCTGCGGACACCGACATCATGGACTTGGCCCGCGACATCGTCGAAGCGTTCCGCGTCGATCTGGCCGACGGCGTGATTCAGCAGTCGTTTCTGCATTTCGGCTTGGAGTATCAGGGCAATCCACCCGGCCTGCCCGACGTCGTGATGACCACTGACAGCGGGGAACTGCCACCGTTGCGCACCCCGCCCGGTCTTGTGGTCGAGCAGTACGACATTGACGTGCTTTTCGCGTCAACCTCGGCCGGAGTCGACATGTATTCGGCCGGCAGCTACGACAGCCGCCTGGTGGTCAGCTATCACAGCCACGGACCCGAGCCCGATCGCTACGTCGCAGAGATCCACAAGCTACTGGCCGGCATCCCGTCCCGATACGGATGGGTCACGGAGTAGCGGTTGCTGCATCCGGTCGCCGCACTGAACAACGCCCGAGACCGGCCCGAACCCGGTGGCGCCCACTGTCGGGTCAGCTAAGCTGGGTGAATCTGTGCGGGACGGTTTTCCGCACAACCCAGCGGCGGCTGGAGCCGCTCATTTCGGCGCGGCGGATGACCGGGCGACGTCGAAAAAAACGAAGGATCTCTGGTGGCTGGACCCAAGGTCACACCGATTGCGGTGATCGGCATGGCCTGCCGGCTGCCCGGCGGAATCGACTCCCCGGAACTGCTGTGGGAGGCGCTACTGCGCGGCGATGACCTGATCACTGAAATCCCCACGAACCGCTGGAACCTCGACGAGCACTACGACCCCCAGCCGGGTGTCCCCGGCCGATCGGTGTCCCGATGGGGCGGGTTCATCGACGACGTCGCCGGTTTCGATGCCGAATTCTTCGGTATCGGGGACCGCGAGGCGGCGGCCATCGACCCACAGCACCGCCTGCTGATGGAGGCGGCCTGGGAAGCGGTGGAACACGCCGGGATGGCGCCGGCGGAGTTGGCGGAATCGCGCACCGCAGTTTTCGCCGGACTGTGCCATGACGACTACACCCTGGTGACCAACGACGCAGGCGCAATGTCGGGCCCGTATGGCTACACCTGCACGCCCTACAGCATGGCCTCCGGCCGCATCGCCTACGCGTTGGGGCTGCGAGGCCCGGCATTCACCATCGACAGTTCATGTTCTTCGGGTCTGTTGGCGGTGCACCTGGCCTGCCGGAGCCTGCATGAGGGAGAGAGCGATTACGCCCTGGCCGGCGGCTGTCAGGTGATTCTCGAACCGGCCGTCAGTGCGTCGGCGTCTGCCCAGGGCATGTTGTCCCCGACCGGCCGTTGTCATGCCTTCGACGTCGCCGCCGACGGCTTCGTGCGTTCCGATGGCTGTGCAGTGGTGCTGCTGAAGCGGTTGCCGGACGCGCTGCGGGACGGCGACCGGGTCCTGGCCGTGATCCGCGGAACGGCCACTAATCAGGATGGCAGGTCGGCGACGATCACGACGCCGTCTTTGGATGCCCAGGCCGATGTCTACCGCACGGCCTTGGCGGTGGCGGGGGTGGACCCGGCAACCGTCGGCATGGTCGAGGCCCACGGCACCGGAACGCCGGTCGGTGACCCGCTGGAGTTCGGTGGACTGGCGAAGGTCTACGGCATCGACGGAAGCCGGTGCGTGATCGGTTCTGCGAAAAGCAATCTCGGTCATACCGAGTCCGCGGCCGGCACTGTCGGACTTATCAAGGCCATCCTCGGGCTGCGCGCCGGCCTGGTGCCTGCGATGGCACATTTCACCCGATTGCCCGATGAGCTCGATGGGATCGAGACCGGCCTGCTGGTTCCGAAAGAGGTCACGTCGTGGCCGACTGCCGGCGACCTGCCGCGGCGAGCAGCGGTGTCCTCATTCGGGATGTCCGGGACGAACGTGCACGCGGTGCTCGAGCAAGCACCGGATACCGCCGGATCCGACGAGCCCGCTGCCGGCGCGCCCCGGCCGTTACTGGTCCCCGTTTCTGCCACCTCCGAGGAGGGGTTGCGCCGGACGTCACTGCGGATGGCCGACTGGGTGGCGCAGCACGAAGAAGACCTCGCGGTGGCCGACCTGGCCTACACCCTGGCGCGGCGACGTGGGCACCGGTCGGTGCGCGCGGCCGTCCTGGCGACCAACCTGCCGGAGTTGATCGACGGGCTGCGTGAGATCGCCGGCAACGAGGTCACCTATCCGGACGCGGTGGGGCACGACGACCGCGGACCGGTGTGGGTGTTCTCGGGTCAGGGATCCCAATGGGCCGCAATGGGTGAAGAGTTACTGGCCCGGGAGCCGGTGTTCGCCGCGCGGGTGGCAGAGCTTGAGCCGCTGATCGCCATCGAGTCCGGGTTCTCAGTCACCGAAGCGATGTCGGCACCCGAGATGGTGACCGGGATCGACCGGGTGCAGCCGACGATCTTCGCCATGCAGGTCGCTCTCGCCGCTGCGATGCAGTCCTACGGAGTGAGCCCGGGCGCGGTGATCGGGCATTCGATGGGCGAGGCTGCAGCGGCGGTCGTCGCCGGTGCGCTGTCGCTGGAAGACGGCGTCCGCGTGATCTGCCGTCGTTCGCGGCTCATGTGCCGCCTGTCCGGCGGCGGTGCGATGGCCTCGGTCGAATTGCCCGCCCAGCAGGTGCGCGACGAACTCTCCGCGCGGGGTATCAGTGATGTGGTCGTCTCGGTGTTCGCCTCACCGGAGTC
>JBAXUD010000418.1:0-3354 GCA_037129875.1 Mycobacteriaceae bacterium | reverse complement strand
GCCCGGTCGCTCATGGTCTCGACGTTACGTCACCTCCAGCTGCATCTGCCGTAGCTTCTTGCGGTCGGGCTTGCCGACCGCGGTGACCGGGAGAGTGTCGAGGAATACGACCTCTTTGGGCACCTTGTAGCCCGAGAGGTTCTCCTTGCAGAACGCGCGTGCTTCTTCGGCGGTCAGCTCCTCGCCCGGCTTGAGCACCAGCGCCAGCTTTAGGCTCTCGCCACGCTTCGGGTCGGGGATGCCGAACGAACACGCCTGCAGCACTTTGGGATGGGTGTACATCAGCTCGTCGATCTCGCGCGGGTAGACGTTGAACCCGCTGGAGAGCACCATGTCCTTCTTGCGGTCGACGATGAAGATGTGACCGTCGGCGTCCATGTAGGCGATGTCACCGGTGGACAGCCACCCGTCGCGCAGGGTCTTCGCGGTTTCCTCGGGGTTGTTCCAGTACTCCTTCATCACGGTCGGGCCTTTGCACAGGAGCTCTCCGGGTTCCCCGAGCGCCATGTCGATGGTTCCCGTCTCGAGATCGACGATGCGAACGTCGTTGTCCGGGAACGGCAGTCCGACCCCGCCGGGCTTGCGAACCGTCTTCAACGGGTTAGCCGTCACGATGTTGGAGGTCTCCGACATCCCGTATCCCTCGGTGATCACCGCCCCGGACAATTCCTCGAACGTACGCATGGCTTCCACCGGCAGCGGCGCGGATCCCGAGACGACGCCCTTCACCGCCCCGATCTTGGAGGACGTGATGTCGGGATGCTGGTTCAGGCCGATGATCATGGTCGGCACCGCCGGGAAGAGGTTCGGCTCGTGCTGGTTGATCGCCGCCAGGACGTTGTCGGTGCTGGGTTGGGGCACGAGGATGATCGTCCCGCCGTACACGTGGTTGACGTTGACGTTCATGTTGAACCCGTAGATGTGGTAGAGCGGGACCGCAGCCAGGCAGCGCAGGTGCTCGTCGGTGCCGATGATCGGTGACATCCAGTAGCTCTCCTGGTAGGCGATCGAGACCAGGTTCTCATTCGTCAGCACGCAGCCCTTGGACAGGCCGGTGGTGCCGCCGGTGTATTGCAGTATCAGGGTGTCGGACGGGCGCACGTCCACGCTGGGCTCGGAGTCCTCACCCGCGCCGACGACCTCGTTGAAGTCGAGAATGCCTGCTCCGCTTTCCACCTCGACGGTCCCGCTCGGGACTTGGAACGCGATCACGTTCCGCAGCGGAGTGTCCTTCGCCTTGAGGACATCGATGGGGCCTTTGGCGAAGGCGGCCATCACGATGGCCGTCTCGGCCCCGCTGTCCCTGATGTAGTGGTCTACTTCTGGTCCAGCCGCAAGTGGGTTCACCTGGACGACGATGGCGCCGATTTTGGCGCAGGCCTCGAAGGCGATGACGTACTGCGGCACGTTGGGCGACATGAGGGCCACCCGGTCACCCTTTTTCACCCCGAGTTGGGTCAGGGCGTTGGCCGTCTTGCGCGCCATCATGTTGACCAGCCCGTAGGGCAGGCGCGTGTCACCGATGATGAGGTAGTCCCGCTCGGGGTTCTTCTCCGCGCAACTGTTGAACATCTGCTTGATAGACAGCGGCGGGTAGATGCAGGAGTACGGAACCCCTTTGTCGTAGAGCGCGAACCACGGGCTGTTCCGGTCGGTCATGACGTTTACTCCACTCCGCGGTGTTCTCGATTGGGGCCTCATCGTTGCACCGTGTCGGACGGGGCGGGCGGAAATCGACCCAACGCTGCTAGGTTGTGCAGCCGTGATCGTGACCACCATCAACGTCAACGGGGTGCGCGCCGCGGTCCGTGAGCGTTCGGAGGACAACCGCGGTCTGCTGGCCTGGCTGGCGCGGACCGCCGCCGGCGTGGTGTGCCTGCAGGAGACCCGCGCCGACGACGCCCAACTCGCGGAGGCCCTGGCGCCGGCGCTGGCGGAAGGCTGGCATCTGGCATCTGCGGAGCCGCACCTCAAGGGTCGCAGCGGTGTCGCGATCCTGAGCCGAACGCCGTTCGCGGAGGTCCGGATCGGTTTGCCTGCAACGGAATTCGCCCACCACGGCCGATATCTCGAGGTCGACCTGGCCGGCGGAGTGACCGTCGGCAGCCTGTATGTGCACTCGGGGGAGGCCGGCACCGATCGTCAGCTGGAGAAGGAACGGTTCATGGCCGCGGTAGCCAAGCGGATGGCCGAGCTTGACGCTGACGGCCGCGACGCGGTGCTGTGCGGGGACTGGAACATTGCGCACACCGAGAACGACATCAAGGCCTGGAAGGCCAACGTCAAGAAGGCCGGCTTCCTGCCCGGCGAGCGGCAGTGGCTGACCGAGCTGATGGAGTCCGGCTGGGTGGATGTCGTGCGCCGCCTGCATCCGGACCGCCCCGGTCCCTACAGCTGGTGGTCCTGGCGCGGCAAAGCGTTCGACAACGACGCCGGCTGGCGCATCGACTACCACCTGGCCACCGTGGGTCTCGCCGATCGTGTCCGCTCGGCGAGGGTCGAGAAGCCCCGGGCCTACGCGCTGCGCTGGTCCGACCACGCCCCGGTGACGGTCGAGTTCGCCGATTAGGCCATGACTGCCATGGTCTTCGGGATGTCCAAGGCGGTCAGGCTGTTGCCCCGCGGGTCACCGAGGACCACCATGCTCTGGAAGTACTCGATCACCTTCTTGTCCGGCACGTTCAGCGCCGGCCACTGTGGCCAGTCCCAGGTGTCGTTCATGAACGGCTTCATCTGATCGTGGCTGAGCACGGTGAGGTGGTTGACGTCGTGTGCGACGGCCGCACCGTCGATCACCAGTCGGCCGTTCGCCCGATCATGCATCCAACCGCCGTAGTGCGGTTCCATCTTCAAGGTGTCGATGAAGGCCGTTTGGTAGCCGTTGTCCATCAGGTATTGGGCATAGCCGGCATGACCGTATTTGGTGACCATCGCCATGACGTCCTGCGCTGATCCCAGCCGGGCAGTTCGTTCGATATCGGCCACGATCTGGGGGGTGTACTTGTCGTCGGCGATCCAACCGACCTTCGCGCCCTGCATCGCGTAGTACAGCCCAACGCCCTGCAGATCGCCGCCCCAGGCTTGCGCGTTGTTGGTCAGGCTGTTGGCGAAGGCCCACCGGCCGACGTCATCGATGGTCTTCGGCGCCAGACCGGCGAATGTGCGCAGATTGTTATAGGCGACAACAGCTTCGGTCGTGATGGCTGTCCGCCCACCTTCCAGGGCGTCCATGCCGGTGTGACTGCTGCCGTGGAACATGCCGAACGTCATGATGTCGGTGTACGGGCCGCTATCCGACGGCATGGGCATCCCGGTGCCCCCGCCGGTGGTTGTGCCCCCGGAGGAGGTTGTGCC
>JBAXUD010000417.1:0-3360 GCA_037129875.1 Mycobacteriaceae bacterium | reverse complement strand
ATTTCTACACTATGACCACTACCGGTCGGGTGTCCATCAACGGTTCGGGGGAGATTTCCGGTTATGGCGTCCAGGGAACCTACAACTGGGTTCCAAATTATTCAATGTGGGCCAACCCTAATTGCCATGTAAATGGTTGCGCGTATGTCAATTTAGGAGAGAATTACGGCGGTGATCCGCTCTACCGAATCTCGGCCGGCTTTCTGACTGCCAACAGCACCCATCCCAGCTCGGACGTCAACAACGATGCGGCCATCGACCTGGCCGGCCCAACAGTGAGCTGGGGATTGCGGCAGGGCTTCGGCGCGGTCCGGCTCAACGTGGCCCCGAACTACATTGGCTCCCAGGGCATTCAGATAAATTCCAGCGGGGGCGGCGGGTCGGCCAACACGATCGACATTGTTGTGCCAGCGGGCACGGACCCGGCCTTCCAGGCCAGCCCCGTCAAGATCTACGACTTCAAGCAGCTGGCGTCATGGATCAACCAGGCCGACGGGCCCTCCTGGCAGGGTAAGGGGTCGATCATGCAGCACTCGTTCATCCATGCCGCCGACGACTCCGTCAAGATGGAGGGGCTGGGCAGCTCCGCCTATAGGACGACCGTGCTGCAGGGGGGCTCCGGTGCGGCGGCAGGCAACGGCTACAGCCTCGTCAACGGCGGCACCAACACGACCGTCGATGGGCTCTTCGTGCACCGCATCGTTCACGGTGCATTAGGTTTCGATTACGACCGCGGGGTGGTCAGCGTCCAGATCAACCCCAACAAGTCGTACCACTACCAAGTCGACCTCCCCACCTACGCCATCACGGTGAAGGATCTCTATGTGCCCAGCCTGAGAGCCGGTTGGGTGGACATGAACCGCGTCCAATATGGCGTGACGATGACCGCCGGAAACGCAATCCGGGGTTTCGAGAACCTCGCCCCCGCCGTCTCCGACGGCACACGCGATTACGACTTTTTCACAAACATCCAGATCAATGACGGCATCAGCATTCAGCCGCGCTTGCGCAAGGGGGACGTCTTCTGGGTATACGGGGACAAAAACCGCGTTCCGTCAGGCGTAGGAGTACTACAAAACGTGTACCCGCCTCAGCTCTATGCCCAACTGAGAATGAATCGGGTTTCGTGCGGCTCCCTCGGGGGTAGAAACTGCTACGTGTGGGACGAGTCTGGCCGGAACGATTTGGGTAACCCCTGGAACGTGCTCGAAATGCCCTGGCAAACGCCATGGAATGCGGGTAACCCTCCGGTGGGGGATCAGTTGGCAAAAGTCACGTTCATCCAGGGGGCTGTTAACGATGTGAGGATAAGGGTGTCCCGTCGGTGATCGCATCCGGATACTCGACGGGTCGATAGCATTCATTGGTTAAATCGCATGTTCGGTGATGAGGAGTCCCGATGGTGACGAATTCGCCCATGCCGTCAGTCACCGTGTATCCCGCCCGCCGCGTCATCACCATGGACCCGGATCTGCCCGACGCGACGGCGGTGTCCGTGTCGGGCGGCCGGATCACCGCGGCCGGCGCCTTTGAGGATCTGCGCGACACCGGACAGGTCGACGACACATTTGCCGATTCGGTGATCTGTTCGGGTTTGATCGATCAGCACCTGCATCCGTTGCTCGGGGCCACCACCCTGATGACCGAGGTGATTGCCGTCGAGGACTGGGTGCTGCCACGGCGGAGATTTCCCGCCGCGAAGTCCGCCCAGGAATACCGCCAGCGCCTAGCCGAGGCCGAGCGGGCCATGGCCGATCCCGGCGAATGGCTTTTTTCCTGGGGCTATCACGCACTGTGGCATGGGCCGCTTGATCGTGCCGCCCTGGACGCGGTCAGCGCCGGCCGGCCGATCGTGGTGTGGCAGCGCTCCTGCCACGAGTTCTTCCTCAACTCCGCCGCTATCGTGGCGCTGGGGCTCACCGCGGATCGGATGGCCGGGCACGGCCAGGCGTCGAACATGGTCGATTTCGGTGCCGGGCACTGGTGGGAATCGGGCACCAACCTGCTGCTGCCAAGTCTTGCACCGGTGCTGATGGCGCCACAGCGGCTCACGGCGGGTCTGCATCAGTTGGTGGACTACTTGCACGCCAACGGCGTCACCGCGATCAACGAGCCGGGCATCATGTCGGCCGTCGAACCCTGGGATCTCTATCAGCAGATCCTCGGCGCCGACGACACCCCCTTCGGATCAACCTTTTTCGTCGACGCCCGTGGCCAGGCCGACTCCGGGATGGACCCGGCCGAGGCGGTGGCCGACGCCGAAGCCCAGGTGGCTCGCGCCTCGTCGGGGAAAGTGCGGCTACTTCCCAGGCATGTCAAGCTGTTCGCCGACGGAGCGATCATCAGCCAGCTGATGCAGATGCGCGAGCCCTACCTCAACGATGCCGGGCAGGCGGACCTGTGTCACCACGGCGAGTGGCTGATGCAGCCCGACACCTTCCGGGCCTTCTTCCGGGTGTACTGGAATGCCGACTGGCAGTTGCACATCCACGTCAACGGCGACGCGGGCCTTGATCTGGTGCTCGACACCGTAGAGGAGTGCGCGGCGACCCATCCGCGCGCCGACCACCGCACGGTGATCGTCCATTTCGCGAACTCCACCGAAGAGCAGGTAGACCGGATCGCCCGGCTGCGCTGCATCGTCTCGGCCAACCCGTACTATCCGGTCGGATTCGCAGACCGCTATGCCGCGCACGGCCTGGGCGCCGGGCGAGCCGACTCCATGGTCAGAGCCGCCTCGGTACTCAACCGGGGCATCCCGTTGTCGTTGCACTCCGACCTGCCGATGGGCCCGGCCGCGCCGCTACAACTCGCCTCATTCGCGGTTAATCGACGCACGCCCTCCGGGCGGGTCGTGGCGCCCGAACAGCGCATCACCGTGCACGACGCGCTGCGCGCGGTCACCTCCGAGGCCGCCTTCTCCTGGCGGCTTGAGGACGAACTGGGCAGCGTCACCGCCGGGAAGGCCGCCAATTTCACGGTTCTGGGTGAAGATCCCTACGAAGTCGATCCAGCCGCACTAGGAGAGATCCCGATCTTGGGCACCGTCTATGGAGGACGGTGGTTCGAAGCCGGCGGCTAGGGCGGCGCTGGCAGGAGCGGGCCAGTTCGTGCCCCGAGGCCGGGACAACCGTACGGTTCTGGGATTCGCCACGAAAAGCGGCTCTCGAAGCGCCAGCCCTGGGCGGTGCGCACCAGGCCGGCGGTGAATCGCAGTCCTGACACCAGGATTACCGTCCCCGTGACAAATCGGCAAGCTGAGGTGAGCCCCTCGTAGTGGTCCAGTTGTTGTGCGACTCTGTTGTCCGGATGTTCGGGCAGGAAGAATCGGCAACGACATGACATCGACGAAACGCCGGC
>JBAXUD010000416.1:0-3361 GCA_037129875.1 Mycobacteriaceae bacterium | reverse complement strand
CCGGCCGAGTGCGTCGAGGTGCGGGTGACGATGACCGAGAACGAACGGATGCAGTACGCGGTCGCCGAACCCGAGGAGCGCTACAAGTTGTGCTCGACGGCGCACACCAAGGTCGCGGTGGTGAAGTCGATCCTGGCCAAGCATCCCGGCGAGCCGACTCTGGTGATCGGGGCCTACCTCGACCAACTCGACGAACTCGGCCAGGAACTCGACGCCCCGGTCATCCAGGGGTCGACGAAGAACGCCGAACGCGAGGCGCTGTTCGACGCATTCCGCCGCGGCGAGATCAAAACACTGGTGGTGTCCAAGGTCGCCAACTTCTCCATCGATCTTCCGGAAGCCTCAGTGGCCGTGCAGGTTTCGGGAACATTCGGGTCACGCCAGGAGGAGGCGCAGCGGCTGGGGCGGCTGCTGCGGCCCAAGCACGACGGCGGCGGCGCGGTGTTCTACTCGGTGGTGGCCCGCGACAGCCTCGACACCGACTACGCCGCCCACCGTCAGCGGTTCCTGGCCGAACAGGGGTACGGCTACATCATCACCGACGCCGACGATCTGCTCGGTCCGGCGATCTAGCGCCTTCTCACAGCGAATCCGGTAACGAAATCAGACCAGAGGGCGATAATCGCCGCAAGAGAAGCGCGGCCATAACGGCCTGAACGTGTGGAGGACGACATTGAAGACCAATCGCCATCGGAGACTCGTCATCGGTGGGGCGTTGCTGTCGTTCGGCGTCGCGGCCGCCGGTGTCGCGCTGCCTGCCGGAACCGCCGGAGCCATTCCGCCCGGCGGACCGTACACGTGGTGCCCCGGGGACCCGCCGGTGGAAACGGGAAATAAGCAATACAACCCGGTGATCTGGGACGAGAGCATCTGCCACGAGTATTGGTTCGTCTACCACGGGCAGGGCAACGTCGCGCAGAACATCTGGGACGGACCGAACCCGCCGGGAGAACCGCCGACCACGCCGCCTAGACCTTTGCCGCCGCTTCCGCCGGGGTTGTGCTGGCCCGGCGGGCTCGTTCCCGTGCCGATTCCGTGCTAGCGGTCGTCAGGACAGCGCTGGGATGACCTCGCGCTCGAACAGCTCGACCCCGGAACGGTCGTAGGCGGCCTCGGGGAAGTAGCAGATCACGTACTCGCAGCCCAGTTCGCGCAGCGCGGTGAGCGTCTCGATCACCTGTTCCGGGGTTCCGGTCGCGTTGCCGGGAGCGCGGGTCATCCCGATCATCGCCTCGGCTGCGCCATCACCACAGATCCCGGCGAGCCGGCCGCGGACCCGTTGCAGCCGTTGTTCGACATCGGCATCCGAGGAACCGATCACCGCGTTGACGTTGGCCGACCGGATGATCGCGTTGTAGTCGGTGCCGACGTCGCGGCAGTGCTCGGCCAGGATCTCCGACTTGCGGGCGAACTCGTCGTGATCGGCACTGAAGTTGGTGTACTGCGCATACTTCGCCGCGATCTTCAGGGTCACCTTCTCGCCCCCGCCGGCGATCCACAGCGGAATACCGCCGGGCTGCAACGGCTTCGGGGCGACGATGGCGTCGTTCACCTGATACTGCTTGCCGTCGAAGGTGACCCGGCCGTCACGCCAGGCATCGCGCATGATCTGCACGCCCTCATCGAGGCGCGCCAACCGGACCCCGGCGGACGGGAAGCCGTACCCGTAGGCCCGCCACTCGTGTTCATACCAGCCCCCGCCGATGCCCATCTGCACCCGGCCACCGGAGATGATGTCGGTGGTGGCGGCCACCTTGGCCAGATACGCGGGGTTGCGGTAACTCATCGCGGTGCACATCTGGCCCAGCTTGATCCGCGAGGTGGTCGCCGCAAAGGCCGCCATCAGGGTCCACGCGTCGTGGGTGGCCTCATCGGTCGGCATCGGCACGGTGTGGAAGTGGTCGTAGACCCACAGCGAGTCCCATGCCCCGCCGTCGGCGTACTGGGCCAGGTCCCGCATTGTCGCCCAATGGTTTTCCACCGGAATGCCCACCAGGTCCAGCCGCCAGCCCTGCGGAATGAAGAGTCCGAATCGCATACCGGCGACTCTACGGCGAAAGTTCGCTCACAACACCGGCATCAGGTGGCGCAGGATGGTGGCCGACTGCGCCGCCACTTCGTCGACGAAGGCGGTGAAGTCGAAGCCGGACTGCGCCCCGGCGAGGTCGGAGAGGGCGCGCACGACAAGCCAGGGGATGCCGAAGCTCTCGCACACCTGGCTGACCGCGGCGCCTTCCATCTCCACTGCCTGCCCACCCAGGTCGCCGTGAAGCCGGACCCGGGTGACCTCGCAGTGCAGGTACTGGTCTCCGGTCAATACCGTGCCGTAGGCGATGCGGGGTGGCTGGTCGTCGCCACCGGCATTGCGGGACAGGGCGGGCAGCGTCAAGCCGTCGAGGTGGCCCCGGACCCGCGCAAGTAGTCCAGGGTCGGCGGCATAGCCGAATTGGGTGGTGGGGTTGATGAAGGGCACATGACCGGCCTGATAGACCCGCAGGGCGTCCTCTTCGATCACACCGGCGTCGTGCTGGATGGTGCGCTCGGCGATCACGACATCGCCGATCCGCAGCCCCGGGTCCAGACCGCCTGCCACGCCGGAGAACGCGATCGCGCGGCACCCGAACCGGTCGGCGAGAAGGGTCGCCACCATGGCGGCGTTGACTTTGCCCATCCCGGCCCGCGATAGAACGACCTGGCGGCCGTCGAGGTGGCCGACGCTGAACGCGATACCGGCGATCTCCTGCGTCGCAACGGCAGTCATGGCGCTCACAAGGTGCGCATGCTCCTGCGGTAGCGCGCAGAGAAGTCCGACAGTCACGGGCGTGCAGACACGAGGGCCCCCGGCACGCACGCGCGCCGGGGGCCCGTCGAGTGGGTCGTCACTACATCACAGCAGCGAGGCCGGCGGGTTGAAGCGGTCGCCGTAACGCTGCGCCAGTTCCTTGGCGCGGGCCACGAACGCGGCCTTGCCACCGGGATAACCGGTGATGAACTGGGCGGCGCCACCGGTCCACGGCGGGAAGCCGATGCCCATGATCGAGCCGATGTTGGCGTCCGCCGTGGTGGTGATGACACCCTCGTCGAAGCACTTCTGGGTCTCCAGCGCCTCGGCGAACAGCATCCGGTCGATCATGTCCTGCAGCGGCGGCTTGGACGTGCCCGACTTGAACTCCTCGCGCAGGCCCGGCCACAGCTGAGTGCGGTTGCCGTCGACGTACTCGTAGAAGCCGGCGCCGGACAGCCGCGACGGCCGGCCGAGCGCGATCATCTTCTCCACGACGGCCTCGGCCGGATGCGCCTGGTACTTGCCGCCCGCATCCTCGACACCCTTGCGGCTGGCGACGGCGATCTTGTGCATCAG
>JBAXUD010000415.1:0-3374 GCA_037129875.1 Mycobacteriaceae bacterium | reverse complement strand
GTCGGGCCACGGCCCGCTCCGGTTGTTGTCGGGCCACGGCCCGAATTCCCTTTCACAGCTCAGGTGAGAACCGCTCGGTCAGGACGGGTTCGAGCCGGAGGGCTCAGCGGACGGCGACTGGGTGACCGGCGGCTGCTGCTGCCCCAAGCTGGGGAAGCCCGTCGGAGGAGTTTCCGGGCTGTTGTCCGGCTGTCCGTAGCCACCTGGCGCATAGCCGCCGCTCTGGTAGGGCGCGGGATAACCCGGCGGCGGCGGTCCCGGCGCGGCAACGGGTTGGCCGTAGTAGCCGGCCGGCGGGGGACCGTAGGGACCGTAGGCGTCGTAGCGCGGACGCGGGGCGGGCGCGGTGATCACGCCGCTTTCCACCAGTAGCGCGACCACAGCCGCACCGGCCTGCAGAAGGGTGAGCAGCAGCACCAGCCACAGCGCCCAGCCGACGGAGACACCGTTGGGCCGGTTGATCAGCTGACCGATGACCAGCAGCAGACCGAGCACCGCGGCGACCGCCACGACCGGGGTGTAGCTGCGGCCCTTGGACACCAGTCCGACCGCGGCGAGTAGCCCCGCGATCAGTGCGGCGATCGTCCAGTAGCCCATACCGCTGGCGGTGAGTTCCGCCCCACCGAACGGCCCCATGCTGGTGTTGATGTTGAACAGGGGCCCGAAGCTGGCCAGGAAGGCGAAGAGACCCAGCACGACGACCGCGCCGGTGAGGTAAACCGGCAGCTTGCTGGGGCCCTCGGCGCGCACGGCGGGCGGGCGGACGGCCGGAGCGCCGTAACCTGCCGGCTGCTGCGGCCCGGAGTAGCCCGGATTGTGGGGCTGGTACGTCATGGCCTCTCCTTACAGAGCTGAGATTGCCCACGCTAGCGCACGAGCCGCAGGCCGCCGCTGACCACGCGCCGACGGCCGGTCCTGTTGACAACTGCAGTGTCGTCCGGAGTTGCCCAAGTGAGCTAGAACACGTTCTAATTCACGCCATGGACTACGGGCTCGTGCTGTTCACCAGCGACCGCGGCATCACGCCGGCTGCCGCGGCAAAGCTTGCTGACGACCACGGCTTCAGCACGTTCTACGTCCCGGAGCACACCCATATTCCGGTCAAACGGGAAGCCGCCCACCCCACGACCGGCGACGAGACCCTGCCCGACGACCGCTACATGCGCACCCTGGACCCGTGGGTGAGCCTGGCGACGGCGGCTGCCGTCACCACCCGGGTGCGGTTGTCCACCGCCGTCGCCCTGCCCGTCGAACACGACCCCATCACCCTGGCGAAAACCATTGCGACCCTTGACCATCTCTCCGGCGGTCGGGTGAGCGTCGGCGTGGGGTTCGGCTGGAATACCGACGAACTGGCCGACCACAAGGTTCCCCCGGGCCGGCGCCGCACCATGCTTCGTGAGTACATCGAGGCGATGCGTGCGCTGTGGACGCAGGAGGAGGCGGCCTTCGACGGCGAGTTCGTCCAGTTCGGCCCCAGCTGGGCCTGGCCCAAACCCGTCCAGGGCCATATCCCCGTCCTGGTCGGGGCGGCGGGAACCGAGAAGAACTTCAGGTGGATCGCCCGCAGCGCCGACGGCTGGATCACCACCCCGCGGGATTTCGACATCGACGCGCCGGTGCGGCAGCTGCAGGAGATCTGGGCCGAAGCCGGCCGTGAGGGCGCCCCGCAGATCGTCGCGCTGGACTTCAAGCCGGTGCCTGAGAAGCTGGAGCACTGGGCGCAGATCGGGGTTACCGAGGTGTTGTTCGGGCTGCCGGACAAGTCGGTCGCGGAGGTCGGGGGCTATGTCGAGCGGCTGGCCGGCAAGCTGGCCGGGATGGCCCTGGACAGAACCTAAGCCAGGACCGCGCGGTTGCCGTCGTCGTTGTGGCTGACCGTGATTCGCGCCCCCAGCGGATCGCCGTCGCTCAGCAGCCCCACCAGGTCAGGATCGTCGCTGAGTGCCAGGAACCGGCTTCCGTCGGCCTCCAGGCGGCCCACGATGATCCCGGTGCGCACCGGCCAGTCATAGCGCACGGTGTAGGTCTCGACCGTCGCCGGCCCATCGGCGTCCTCGGTAACCGGCGTCGCCGGGCGGGCTGCGACCTCGGCCCGCAATTCGGCGCTGTTGTCGTGGACCCATTCACCGGCCTCGGTGGAATAGATCCCCACCGAGTACTTGTTCATGATCCCGCCGTTCGCCGTCACGAGCCCGAACACGCCTGGGGCAGAACGCATCCGGGTGACCGTCTCGGCGATTCCATGCAGTGAGTAGCTGTTGCCGGGGCCGCCGAAGTACGGCAGGCCACCGGTGAGCGTCAGACCACGCGGATCATCGGTCGCCAGACCGGTGCCGTCGCAGAAGTTGAACACCGGCACCGGGAAGCAGCTGTAGAGATCGAAGGTGGCGATGTCGTCGAGACCGACGCCGGCGACCCGTATCGCCTCCTGCACCGCCAGGGTCGAGGCGGAGTTGTAGCTCAAGTCCTCGCGGTCCAGCAGTGGCTGGTCCACCATGTCGGCATGGCCCCGCAGGTATACCCACTTCTCTTCCGGCACACCGAGTCGCCGCGCGGTCTCCACCGACATCAGCACCACGGCCGCGCCCTGGTTGACCTGGTCGCGGGCGACCAGGAGCCGCGGATAGGGGTCGCAGATCATCCGGTTGTCGGCATCGACGGTCAGGATGTCCTCGACGGTTCGAGCCACCGGTGAGGTCGAGTACGGGTTTCCGGCGGCCACCACGGACATCGGTGCGAACAACTCCGCCATTGATCGCCGGTATTCGGCGACGCCCAGACCCACCCGGCCGCGGCGGGCATTCTCCAGCAGCCCGTATTGCGCTGGCGCACCGTGCATTCCGTGCGAAACGGTGTATTTGGTGAACAGCCCCTCGTAGCCCAGGCCGCGGTCCTCCAGTTGGCCGGTGACGGTCTCGGAGTGGTCGGGCTTGTCCTCCCGCTTGGCGAAATATCGCAGTGTGGAACCGTTCTCCGATCCCAGCACCAGGACGACGTCGGCATCGCCGGCCGCGATCGCCGCGGCGAACTCGGTCACCGCATGCTGCGGGCCCTGTCCCCCGATGGGTTCGAGTACCGCACGCGCGGGCGATGCCCCGATGCGGTTGCACACCGAACGCGGATAGTTGGTCGAACTCCCCAGCGGGGCCGGGCCCCTGCTGGAGATCTCGAACTGCCGAGTCCCCACGACGGTGTCGATGGCTTCCGCAACGGCGGTGACGTCGGCCCCGGTGTCAGCCAGGGCGGCCGTGGCAGCCGCCGTGGCGAGGTCCACCGACGACATGCCCCGGTACGCGGGGTCGTCGATGCGTTCGGTGAACTGCCCGACCCCGACGACGACCGGCGTTCGCGGATTGACCGCCGTCACAGGC
>JBAXUD010000414.1:0-3377 GCA_037129875.1 Mycobacteriaceae bacterium | reverse complement strand
GATCATTGCGCCGCTCCTCGCCCTCGCTGACGCTCGGGATCGTCGCCGGCGCGGCGTCACGGCGGTCCGGCCTTGTAACCCACTCCTCGAACGGTCAGCACCACCTGCGGGTTTTCCGGATCCTTCTCGACCTTGGCCCGCAACCGCTGGACATGCACGTTCACCAAACGGGTGTCGGCCGGATGCCGATATCCCCACACCTGTTCGAGCAGCACATCCCGAGTAAACACCTGTCGCGGTTTGCGTGCCAATGCCACCAGGAGGTCAAACTCCAGCGGTGTCAACGAGATTTGCTCACTGTCCCGTGTGACCTTGTGGGCCGGCACGTCGATCTCGATATCGTTGATGGAGAGCATTTCGGCGGGCTCGTCCTCGTTGCGGCGCAATCGGGCACGGACCCGGGCCACCAATTCCTTGGGCTTGAACGGCTTCATGACATAGTCGTCGGCCCCGGATTCCAGACCGAGCACCACGTCGACGGTGTCGGTCTTGGCGGTCAGCATGACGATGGGCACACCGGAGTCCGCCCGCAACACCCGGCAGACGTCGATGCCGTTCATGCCGGGCAGCATCAGGTCCAGCAGGACCAGGTCGGGCCGCAGCTCGCGCACCGCGGTCAGGGCCTGGGAGCCGTCGGCGATGACCGCCGTCTCGAACCCTTCGTTGCGCAGGACGATGGTCAGCATCTCCGCAAGCGAAGGGTCGTCGTCAACCACCAGAATCCGTTGCCTCATGGCGTCCATGGTGTCACCGAATCGCGACAAACCCCTGCTACCACACGCGCATGTCGCGTGTC
Source organism: Mycobacteriaceae bacterium (assembly GCA_037129875.1). GTDB lineage: Bacteria > Actinomycetota > Actinomycetes > Mycobacteriales > Mycobacteriaceae > Mycobacterium. The sequence goes on along the minus strand of JBAXUD010000414.1, from coordinate 2,581 downwards.
AGCTGAGGAGTTCGGCCACCAACCCGGCGGGGTCGACGTCTCGCCCGGCCGCAGTCCAGGGTCCGTGCCACTGCCGCGCAGCCAGTCCGGCGTACACCTGAGCCGTGCGCTGCTGAAGCCCGTCGTCGCGTTCGTAGGCGTCGCGGGCGCGGTCCGGTTCCTCGCCGGCCCTGCGCTTGGCACGTTCAGCGGCCAGTTCGACCGATACGTCGAGCAGGATCTGATGGTCGGGTTCGGGCAGCCTCAACCGGCCGTATTCCAATTCGCCCACCCAGGAGACCATTTCGCCGTCGGCATCCTGGCCAAGCCGCGCCGCACTGTAGGCGGCATTCGATGCCACATACCGGTCAAGGATGACGACGTCATGGTCGGCGCGCAGCGCCGCGAGGTGTTCGGCGGCCGCGCCGCGGTCGAGGGCGAACAGGACCGCCATGGCGTAGACCGACCCGGCGAGGTCGCCATGCCGACCGTGCAACGCCTCGCTGGCCAGATCGGCGGTGATCGACTGGCCGTAGCGGGGAAACGCCAACGTGGTCACCGATCGGCCCCGCGCGGCGATCGCCCGGCGCAGTCCATCGGCCAGCGTGCGCTTGCCGGCGCCGTCGAGGCCTTCAATGACGATCAGCACGCCGCAGAGCCTAATGGGACGAAGAGGTTAAGCCCGACGACGATGCGGAGCGCAGCGACGTGGGAGGAGTCGGGCAGGTCTGAACTGCCCCACGACGATGCGGAGCGCAGCGACGAGGAGGAGTCGGACAAATCCGGTCTAGATCTGACCGCAGTTCGGCGTGGTGGGCAGGCCGTTGAAGCGGTCGGCGATCCACTGCAGCACGCGCTCGCCGTCGACCAGGAACGCCAGCGAGTGGTTGACGGCGAGTTTGTTGAACAGCGGCGGCTGTTCGTTGGTCCAGAACTGGACATCGGCGCCCTGGGCGCACCAGTCCCGGGCCAGCTGGGCGACCGGCGCCCACGGCACCAACGGGTCGTAGCGATTGCTGAGCAGGAACACGGGGGCGTCGGGCTTGTACCGGCCGAGGCGCTGAGCGTCGAAGAGCGCCCGGAAACGCGGGTTGGTGACCACCGTATCGACGTCGCCGACGAAGAAATCCTGAATGTGCTTGAACCGGAACCTCATCGCGGTTTCGGCGATGCATTCGTTCTGGGTGGCCTCGACGAGGTGCTCCCCCATCGGCGTGAGGGAGGCGCGCACCATCTCCGCGTCCTCGGGGTAGGTGGCCATCACCGAGTTGAGCGCGTAGCCGAGCACCCCGACCAGCACGCTGCCGTCGGTGAACGGGATCTGCTCCGCCAGATTCGCCGGCACGGCACCGCCGTAGGCGCCGACGATGTGCAACTCGGGGGCGTATGTCGACGCCAACTCGGCGGCGGCGGCCGACGCGCCGCCGCCTTGGGAATAGCCGAACAGCGCCATCGGCCCGTTCGGGTCCAGCGAGGTGCCGGGCAGCCGCATCGCCGCCCGGCCGGCGTCGAGCATCGCGTCGGCCTCGGCGATCCGGTTGACGTAGGTGTGCACACCCGGTGTGCCGAGGCCCTGGTAGTCGGTCATCACCACCGCGAATCCGCGGGCGACCATGGTCGAGACCATCAGCTCCTCGTAGTTGAAGGTCAGGTCCAGAAACGGCGACCAGTGGATGCCCTGATTGAACTGACGAGACGGCGCGCACTGGTCTCCCAGGCCCTGGGTGCCCGGGCCGTAGACGATCAACGGCCGCGGACCGGCTCCCGGCCAGTCGTTGTACGGCTCGAAGTAGGTACCCGTCACCGCCATCGGATTTCCCCGAGAATCGATGCTGCGGTACATGATCCGCGTTCCGGTGGCCATGATCGCGCCCAGCTGACCCGACGGTTCGAGCACCAGCGGCGACGGCTCGGTACGGATCAGGTCGCCCGGCTGGCCGGGCGGGAGGGGATCAGGCGGGGTGTAGAAGGCGGTGTACTCGTCTTCGTTGTAGTACGGATCATCGGGGTGATAGGGATCGGCGTGCGCCACCGAACCGAACAGGACGCTGCTGATGATCGCGAAAACGGCCACGACGGCCCGCACCGCACCCCACACAACGGGAGCGTAACAACCGGGACGGGATCGCGGCGTCTGGTCCCGGAGTGTCCGCCCGCTAGTAGCGGTAGTGCTCCGGCTTGTAGGGGCCCTCGACGTCCACGCCGATGTACTCGGCCTGGTCCTTGGTGAGCTTGGTCAGCGAACCACCGAGTGCCTCGACGTGGATCTTGGCGACCTTCTCGTCGAGGTGCTTGGGCAGCCGGTAGACCTCGTTGTCGTATTCGTCGTTCTTGGTCCACAACTCGATCTGGGCGATCACCTGGTTGGAGAAGCTGTTGCTCATCACGAACGACGGGTGGCCGGTGGCATTGCCCAGATTCAGCAGCCGGCCCTCGGAGAGCACGATGATCGAATGGCCGTCGGGGAAGACGAATTCGTCGACCTGGGGCTTGATGTTGATCCGGCGGATGTCGGGATCACGCTCGAGCCGGGCCATGTCGATCTCATTGTCGAAGTGGCCGATGTTGCCCAGGATCGCCTTGTCCTTCATCGCCCGCATGT
>JBAXUD010000413.1:0-3379 GCA_037129875.1 Mycobacteriaceae bacterium | reverse complement strand
CCACCACCACGTCCGCCAGCCCCGCCGAGCGGGAGTTTCCCAGCGACGACCACGGTTACCTGAACTCCTCGGCACGCTGCGATGACGGCCAGACGGTGATGATGTTCGGACGTACGTCGCGCTCACTGGTGGCCGTCTGCGTCGGACCCGACGGCCAATTGGAGTATCGCGGTGTCCGGCTGAGCGACCAGGCCGGGCTGACCATGGCCGCCAGCCGCTCCGCCGACGGCGCGATCGTCGCCACCAACGCCGACGTCACCTATTCGATAACTCCGCAGGCCCTGTTGGTGTCCGAGGGCGACACGGTGCTCTACCGGGACAGCTGGTCCGAGTACCACAAGCCGGGCCTCCCCGCCGGATCGACGACCCCGTCGACCCCGTCGACCACGGCGGCGCCGTCGACCGCCACGACCACCCCGACGACTACCAGCCCCACTGTGAGTACCACCACGGTGACGCCGACGCCGACCGGCTGAGGGCACAGCGGAGTTACCATCCTCGAATGAGTGAGTCGAGTTGGTCGTTGACCGCCGCCGACGGCGAGTTGCATATCATCACCGGGGTAGCCGGACGTGCCGCGAAGATGGGTCACCGGCTGACCATCGGGATGCGATCCTGGCAGGCAGGCGTGCAGTGGTCCGACGGCCAACCCACGGGTGCGCAGGTGAGCGTCGACGTCGACTCCCTCGAGGTGCTCGGCGGCCAGGGCGGCCTCACCCCGCTGGCCGGGCCGGAGAAGTCCGTCGCCCGGTCCAACGCCCTCAAGTCGTTGGACGCCAAGAAGTTCCCGCAGATCAGCTTCACCGCCGACGATGTCGCCAAGACCGCAGACGGCTACCGGCTCACCGGTGCAGTCGAGATCCACGGCACATCCCGGCCGCAGACCGTAGATATCAAGGTCGACGACCAAGGCGACACCCTCGCCTTGTCAGCCCGGGTGCAGGTGACGCAGAGCGACTTCGGCGTCAAGCCCTACTCGTTGATGATGGGTGCGCTGAAGGTCGCCGACGAAGTCACCATCGACTTCTCGGCCACGCACTCGAAATAGGTTGCGGCGCTTAGCCGTTGATGATGACTTAGTCGTTGATGATGACTTAGCCGTTGATGATCACCGGGTCGCCGATGCCCACGGTGTTGAAGTACCACAGGGCATTGTCCGGACTGAGGTTGATGCAGCCGTGGCTGACGTTGGCGTAGCCCTGCGAACCCACTGACCACGGCGCCGAATGCACGTACACCCCGCCCCAGGTGATCCGCACCGCGTCGGCGACGGTCAGCTTGTAGCCTTCGGGATCCTCCAACGGGATGCCGATGGTGCGGGAGTCCATCACGATCGACTTGTACTTCTCCAGCACCGAGAACGTGCCGATCGGAGTCGGGTGCTTGGGCTTGCCCATCGACGAAGGCATCTGCCGTTGGATCACGCCGTCGATGCTGACGGTGAAGGTGTGGTTGGAGATGCTGCCCACCCCGAGGACGGTGCTTCCGGTGCCGAAGCTGCGCCGTTCTCCCCCGGCCATCATGGTGATCGTCGAATGGGCAGGCCAGAACGTGTCGGGCACCCACTCCACGACCTTGTCGCTGCGCCACTCGAATGTGCCGGTCATCGGCGTCGGCGAGTCGACCGTGATCGACCGCTCCGCGGCAGCCCGGTCGGCGACCGGCTGGGTGTAGGTCACGATGATCGGGTGCGCGACACCGACGGTCTGGCCGTTGATGGGCTGCACCCCGGCCACCATTGCGGCGCCGGCAGATGGAGCGATCGCAGCCAGGCTGGTGGGTGCCGTGGCCGTCATCGCGACGACTGTGATGCCCACAGCGGCGAGTGCCCGTCTAAGTGCTCTGGCCATTCTTCCCGTGGCTCCCTGTTGTTGTGGTGGCTGCAGCAAAGTGCAGTGTAGATGCTGGCCGCGCGCAGCAGTGCAGTCTGTACCACTATCCGCGCGTCGGTGAAACGTCGGCATAGAGTCCATCGCATGACTGACCATGGGCATTACCACGACCTACTGAAGGACCTGAGTGTTCAGCACCGCGCTCTGCGCCAGGACATTCCGGATGTCTACAAGGCGTTCGGCGCGCTCAGTAATGCCGCGCTGACGGACGGCGCGCTCAGCGCCAAGGTCAAGGAACTCATGGCCATGGCGATCGGCGTCGTCCATGGCTGCGACGGGTGCATCGCCTCTCACGCGCGTGGAGCCGCCAACGCGGGCGCCAGCGCCAAGGAAGCAGCCGAGGCGATCGGCGTCGCAATCCTGATGCACGGCGGCCCGGCGACCATCTACGGCGCGCGGGCCTATACCGCGTTCAACGAGTTCGCCGCCGACGGGCCGGCGACGAACTAGCGGCTACTTGCCGGGCAGCGCGGCGACCATCGGGGTGTCCACCCCGACCGGCCCGAGCTCCGACGCGCTACCGGGCGCGCCGATGGGGGCGTCGCGGCCGGGAAGGACCTCGGCGAAGAAGGCGGCGTTGTCGGCGAGGAACTTCTGCTCGCTGTCCGGCAACTCGTAATCGGGAAAAATAGCGTCGACCTCGCACAGCAGCCGACAGGCGCCGCAGTCCACGCACTCCTCCGGGTTGATGTACATGCCGCGTTCGCCCTCGTAGATGCAGTCGACCGGGCATTCGGCGACACACGACTTGTGCTTGACGTCGACACACGCGCTGGTGATCACATAAGTCATACCCGGCAGTCTATCTGTGACCAGCCGTATCAGACATGGGTAGAAGACCCGCCACGCCGGGGACCAAAGTCCCTAATTCTCGGCGCCTCAGCGGTCCAGGTCGCCGGTGATGTCGACGAAACCGGTGGTGTCGAACTGGTGGTCGGTGAGGTTGCGGCACTCGCCGTCGATCTGCAGAACAGCCCGGTTCGGCAATTCAGGGTGGCGGTAGTAGACGGCGATGAGCCCGGCCTTGGCCAGCGTCCACCCTTCTGGGTGGTGGGCGGGGGGCGTGCCCACCCGCCAGCCCAGTGATGTCATGGCGCGGGCGAGGTCAGCGAACACGGCCCGGGTCTGGGTGACCGCGGGAACCTCGAAGGTCAGGTACACCTGCCCCTGGTAGGGCGGGCGCTCCTCGGCGCTGCAGGACGCCAGCAGGTAGGTTCCGCTGCCCACGCGCAGTGAACCGACGTCGACGAACTGCCGGGCCGGTTCCAGGACCTGGCGGCGGGACTGATCGTCGCTCAGTGGCACGACCTCGGAAACGCCGCCCAGGTCGTAGACCCGGTGCACGACGATGAAAGCGGCGCCCAGCGTCAGCGAGCACAGCAGTGCCGCTGCGAGCAGTAACCGGACCGACCGGGAGCGGAGCGTGGTCTCCATAGACCCCGCCGATGTTACCGACGGGGCGCCTTAGCCGCCTTTTGCCAGCGTGA
>JBAXUD010000412.1:0-3389 GCA_037129875.1 Mycobacteriaceae bacterium | reverse complement strand
TCACCCGCGTGGGTAAGCCGCCGAAACTCAAAGTGCTCGATGTCGCCGACGTGCCCCTGCGGGAAGTCTCCGGACTTGCTCTGCGAGGAGGCCAACTCCTCGCCGTCGGCGATCATGATCCCGTCGTCTTCTCTGCTGTGCTCGAACCATGGCCGCTGCGTTGGCAGGGCACCGATCTGGCCGAACTGGACCTGCCTGAAGGCGGCGTTCAGTTCGAGGCCCTGGAGCCCGCCGGGGAGCACACCGTCCTGGTGCTGCAGGAGCAGCCTGCCCGCGTGCTGCACATCGATCTGGCCAGACCGGCGCTTGTGGGCACGTTGCTCCTGGACGTGCCCGAGGGCCACCGGCTACGGGAGGCCTGGTTGGGAGATCGCTCCTCGCGTGGCGAGTCGCTGCTGTTGGCGCAGGGTGGGCACCTGCTCGTGGTCAAGGAGAAGGACCCACCGGCGATCCTCGAGTTCGGCCCGCCCGGGGACGCCCCGGTCGGCTGGCGTCGCGGAGTTGCACCGGTACCGCCGGCGCCAGGGGACGCCGCCCTCACTGTTCTGGCCACGTGGTGGCTCGGCGAGGAGATGCAGGAGCATCTTCCCGACATCAGCGACGCCACCGTGGGACCGGACGGGCGGCTGTATCTGCTGTCGGATAAGGGCAGTGCCATTGCACGGTTGCCCGACCTGCTTGATCCGCAGGGCGGCACGGTCGAACCGGTGGCGGTGTGGAGGATCGCCGGTAAGCCGCAGAACCCCGAAGGGTTGGTCATCCTGGCCGACGGCACTGTCCTGGTCGGTCTGGACACCAAGTCGCCGCGGCGCAATCTGCTTCGTCTGCAACCGTTGCCCCTGGAGTGATGTGCGACGCTCGCATCACGCATACGTCGCCGTTGCCACACAACCATCCGTCGGTCCGGCTGCGAAATCCTTGTGCCGGATCAATACCGCTTACGAACAGCGGTGGCGAACCGGCTTACCGAGCACCTGACGCGGCGCTGCGCGCCGCCGCAGGGGCCGGCGAGGCATTCGATGCGGCGACCGTGGTGGCAGCGGCGATCGCCTTCGGGTCGTTACGGATATAGGCGGCGTCGATCTGCTTGCGCAGCGCGGCTTCCTGCGACGCAAGCTTCGGGTTGAGCGCCACCAGAGGAAGGGTCTTGGTCGGCACGAGATAGCTCGTCGTGACGCCGCCCTTCACATTGGTGGTGGTTTTGATGTTCGCAGCGGGCACCGCGCTGAGGGGGGCCAGCATCGACGGGATGTGCACGAGCTGGGAGCCGGCCATGGCATTGGCGACGGCGGTCAGGTTCGTGGGCCGGTCGGGGAAGTCGGCGTAGCCGTCGTACTGCCCGGTCACCACCTTGACGTTGTACTTCGACTCCGCCGGCACGCGGTACTGGTAGCCGATGGTGGCGTCGTAGCGGTTCTTGTTGAAATTGCAGCGACTGGAGTCGGCGATCACCACGAAGGTGAGCTTGCTCTTGTCGGGGGAGTTCGTCTGGGCATTGAGCCGGCCGATCTCCTCGTCGACCACCAGCGTGCCCGCCGACAGACCGACGACGGTGATGGTGTCGCCCGCGGCGAGCGACTTCACGATCGCCGCGTCGAGGTTGTTGGCTCCCGTCGTGACCGATTGGGTCAGGGTGTACGTGCTGCCGACGACCGGCTTGGCCTGGGCCGGCCACGAGACGTTCTCGCGTGTGTAGTTGGTGCCGCTGTAGGCACCGCCGAGGATGGCGGACATGGCGAGAGGGCCGAGGTCTCCGGCGCCCAGGCCGTTGACCATCAGGACCTTGTTGGCCGCCCCGGCCGCGTTGGCCGCCGACAGCGCCATACCGGCTGTCATGACGGCGATGCCGATCGCGCGTGTGATGGTGTGCATGTCAGCCTTCTTCAGTTGTGGGGGAGAGCCGACTGGGCTAGGCGGCCGGGTTCTACGCGGACGGCTTGTCGACCCGCGCCGCCCTGGCCCCCTGCGAACCCGACCGCCGGGTACCGACTGACCCGTCCGAAGCGCGTGTCGCGGCCCCGCGGTGGGTCGTCGGCTTCGGTGAGTCGACGTTTGCGGCGGCCGGGGTCTGGATGGTCGCTTCGACCGGATCGGCGACCGTGTTCTGATCCGCGACCGACGCCGCGGCCTGGACCGGCTGCTTCGACGTCACCGGCTCGACGGCTGCGCTGGCGGCCGGCGCCTTGTCGGCGACGGCGCTCGCGGGCGCAACAGCCTCGGGCGCAACGACGACCGTTGCGCTATCAGCGGTGCTCGCGACAGTGGCGGCTGGAGTCACGGCCGCGGTTTTGCCGTCGTTGCGCTTGTACCCCATGTCGACGATCGCCTTCAGTGCTGCTTCCTGCGGTGCGAGGAAGGGAAGCAGTTCCACCAGGGGCAGCTGCGGGGACGCAATAAAGTATTTCGTCGTGACCCCGCCCAGGGAGTTGGTGGCGACGGTGATGTCCGACTTGGGCACCGTGGACAGATCGGTGAACACACTCGGGACATGCTTCAAGATCTCACCGGCGTAGGCGTTGACGACAGCGACGATGTTCCAGACGCGATCCGGGAAATCGGCGAATCCGTCGTATTCCGCCACCACCACGACCGTGTCGTACTTTGTCTCCACCGGCAGTCTGTACTGGTAGTTGAGGGTCGTGTCGAGGCGGTTCGCGTTGAAAGTGGCGCGACTGGAGTCGGCCACGACCACGAAGGTCAGCTTGCTCTTGGCGGGCGCATTCGGATCTGTTGCCAGGCGCCGCAGTTCATCGTCGGCCACCAGTGCGCCGGCGGACAGGCCGACGACGGTGACATGTTCGCCCGGGCCGATCTTGGTCAGGGCGGTCTTGATGGCAGCGTCAAGGTTGTCGACGCCGACGGCGACGGAATCGGTCAGAAACATGCTGTCCGGGCCGGTGACCGGGTTCGCCTGCATCGGCCAGGCGACGCCGGTGCGCTGATACGTGGCGAATGCGCCACCGAGCACGTTGGACATGACGACGTCGGGCAGGAGGCCGCCGCCGATCGACAGACCGATCCCGTTGAGCATCAGCGCCTGGTTGGCGGCGATCGCCGGTGCAATTGACGTCAGCGCCATCGTGGTGGCCGCACCGAGGGACGCGAGAGCGACCCCTAAGGAGCCTATGAGTTTACGCACGGTGAACACCATTCCTTCTCGCAAGTACGAGCCAAGTGATTCCTAAATCACCTGATCTAGAGCGGATCTAGATCACTCTGATCATATACCTCGCGAGCTGCCCCACCGTAATCTTTCGAGCGCGAATTTCCCTTTGCTGCCTGACGCGCGGGGGAGGCCCACCAAAGGACTCCGCTACCCCTGACAGGCCATGGAAGCGGCCAATGGGGCCCAGGGGTGCGGGCGCAGCTTCTATGAAGAAGTTAGCTAC
>JBAXUD010000411.1:0-3399 GCA_037129875.1 Mycobacteriaceae bacterium | reverse complement strand
TCCTGCACCACCCGCACGTCGGCGCCGCCGTCGAGCAGGTGGGTGGCGAACGAGTGCCGCAGCGTATGCGGCGAGACTGCCGCACTGATCCCCGCGCGTTCGGCCGCGTCCTGCAGCACCTGCCAGGCACTCTGTCGCGACAGCCGTCCCCCGCGGGCATTAAGGAAGATCGCTCCCCCTGGGGCAGGAGCGGAGCGACCCGGGGAGGATCCGAGGCCGCGACCCCGCCGGGCCAGGTCGGGCCGGCCGCGCACCAGGTAGGCGTCCAGTGCGCCGATGGCCGGGCGGCCCACAGGCACCAGACGCTGCTTTCCGCCCTTACCACGCAACAGCGCCGAGCGGGCCCGGGTGTCCACATCGTCGACGTCCAACCCCACGGCCTCCGAGATGCGGGCGCCGGTGGAATACAGCAGTTCCAGCAGGGCCCGGTTGCGCAGCGTCAGCGGGCCGTCGGTCGGGGCGTCGCCGCCGGCACCGTCGAGCAGGGCCAGCACCTCGTCGAGGGCCAGGCTCTTGGGCAACCGGCGGCTCGGGGTGGGGGGTTTGACGGCGCGGGCCACATCGAGGTCGATCAACCCCTCGGCTGCGGCGAATCGGTGCAGTCCCCGCACCGCGATGAGCGCGCGCGCCGCCGAGACCGCTGACAGCGGCACCGCACCGGTGTCGGGATCGCCCCGGCGAAGCGCCACCAGGAAGTCGCTGACATCGGTCTCGGTGACATCGCGCATGTCGACGATGTCCCGCGACGCCAGATGCTCGGTGTAGCGGCGAAGGTCGCGGCGGTAGGAGATCAGGGTGTTGGCGGCGACGCCGCGCTCGATGGCGAGGTGATCCAGGTAGCCCTGGACCTGGGTGTCCAGAGCGGTCCGGAGGGCAGGAGCGGAGCGACTCGGGGATTTGGTCCCGCGGGCAGGAGCGGAGCGACCCGGGGATGGGGTCCCGGCTGCGAAAGTTGTCACGGGCGGTCCTGGCGCGCCGCGAATTTCGACGGCCGGTCCGGCCACGGTGCGTCCATCGCTCTGGTGGGCTTGCCGTCGACGATCACCGCATGGGCGGCCAGCACACCGGCCGCGGCGATGGAATTGATGATCTCGCCGGCCAGCACCTGATCGGCGGCCTGGCGCAGCGGAACCCAGTGCACCGTCAGATCCGCCTCCTCGTGGTCGGCCTCCGGACGCCCGACGTGGTGCAGACCCCGCGCGAGGTAGACCCGCACGGCCTCGTCGCAGAAACCGGGTGCGGTGATGACATCGACAAGGACGCTCCAGTCCCGGGCGACGAGACCGGTCTCCTCCCGCAGTTCCCGGGCCGCCGCGGCGGCAGGGTCCTCTCCCGGTTCATCGAGGATTCCGGCGGGAAGTTCCAGGAGCCGGTGGCCGACGGGGTGCCGGTACTGATAGACCATCGCCAACTGGTCCTCGTCGTCGAGTGCGGCGACAGCCACCGCGCCGAAGTGCTCGACGACCTCCCGGATGGCGGTGACCCCACCGGGCATCGCGACCTCATCGGTCCGCAGCGCGATGAGGTTGCCGCGAAAGACGGTGTTGGTGGCGACGGTCTCGAAGTCGTGATCAGCCACGGGCATGGTCCGGCAGCGGCGCAACCGCGGCAGTGCTGTTAGGGCTGTCGTCAAATTCGCGGCTGTTGGCATGCTGCTCAGGGATCTCGACAGGCAGGCGTTCGGCGGCCTTGTAGTCGATCGCCGCACCGATGAACGCGACGAACAACGGGTGCGGACGCGTGGGCCGGCTCTTGAGTTCCGGGTGGGCTTGGGTGCCGACCAGGAACGGGTGCACATCGGCGGGATACTCGACGAATTCCACCAGATGCCCGTCCGGTGAGGTGCCCGAGAACTGCAGGCCGCTCTCTGAGATGCGGTCGCGGTAGGCGTTGTTCACCTCGTAGCGGTGCCGGTGGCGCTCAGAGACATGGGTGGACTCATAAGCCCCGGCGACAATGGATCCCGGCTGCAGCTCCGCCGGGTAGGCACCCAGGCGCATGGTGCCGCCCAAGTCGGCCTGCCCGGCAACGGCGTCCCGTTGGTCTGCCATGGTCGAGATGACCGGATCCGGCGTGGCGGGATCGAATTCCGCGGAGTTCGCCTCGCTCAGGCCGATCGACCGGGCCGCCTCGATCACGATGCACTGCAAACCCAGGCACAGACCGAGCAGTGGCAGACCACGGTGCCGCGCGTAGCGGATGGCGCCGATCTTCCCGTCGATTCCGCGGATGCCGAAACCACCCGGGATGAGCACCCCGTGAACGTCGTCGAGCGCCGCCGCCGCACCGGCGTCGGTCTGGCAATCATCAGATGCCACCCAGCGCATCTCGACCTTGGCCCGGTGGGCGAACCCGCCGGCCCGTAGCGCCTCGGCCACCGACAGGTACGCATCGGAGAGGTCGATGTACTTGCCCACCAAGGCGATTCGCACCGTCTCCTGCGGGTCGTGGACCCGGCGGAGCAGATCGTCCCAGATGGTCCAGTCGACATCGCGGAACGGCAGATTGAGCCGGCGCACCACATAGGCGTCGAGTTTCTCGCGGTGCAGCACCTTGGGGATGTCGTAGATGGAACGGGCATCCGGTGTGGAGATCACGCCGTCGATGTCGACGTCGCACATCAGCGCGATCTTTTCCTTCAGCGGTTCCGGAACGGCGCGGTCACAGCGCAGGATCAGCGCGTCCGGGGTGATGCCGATGTTGCGCAGGGCGGCCACCGAATGCTGGGTCGGCTTGGTCTTCAGTTCGCCCGAGGGCGCCAGGAAGGGCACCAGCGACACGTGCAGGAAGAAGCAGTTCTCCCGGCCCACCTCGTGGCGCACCTGCCGGGCCGCCTCCAGGAACGGCTGGGACTCGATATCGCCGACGGTGCCGCCGATCTCGGTGATGACGACGTCCGGGCGCTTACCGGTGGCGTCGGGTTCTGCCATCTCGAAGATGCGACGTTTGATCTCGTCGGTGATGTGCGGGATCACCTGGACGGTGTCGCCGAGGTACTCGCCGCGGCGTTCCTTGGCGATGACGGTCGAATAGACCTGCCCGGTGGTCACATTCGCCGACCCGGACAGGTCCCGGTCCAGGAACCGCTCGTAGTGGCCGACATCGAGGTCGGTCTCGGCCCCGTCCTCGGTGACGAACACCTCGCCATGCTGGAACGGGTTCATCGTTCCGGGATCGACGTTGAGGTACGGGTCCAGCTTCTGCATGGTGACCGCCAAGCCGCGAGAGATCAGCAGCTGACCAAGGCTGCTCGCCGTCAGGCCCTTGCCCAGTGAGGAGACCACGCCACCGGTGACGAAGAGATGCTTGGTGGCGGCTTGGGGGTGCTTGCGCAATGCGGGCAACAGCGACCTCCGTGACGACGGCGCAGGACTTTGTTTTCCCAGGCCCAACAACGTT
>JBAXUD010000410.1:0-3410 GCA_037129875.1 Mycobacteriaceae bacterium | reverse complement strand
ATCGGGACGGGTCCCCACGCCAGGCGAAGCTGTTGACGTACTTGCCCAGATCTTGAGCGAGTTCGAGGTTCGCCCCCGACGGCGGTCCGGGACCGAAGGTCGGTCCGAACTGGTGATAGGGCCCGATCGCGAAGGCAACCAGGGCGAGCTCGTCCTTCACCGCGACCAGCACCATGATCCGCATGTGTGCGTAGCTGCTGTTGGTGCCCTGCGGCCAGCTGTCGGCGACCTCGCCGTAGCCGGGTTGGTAGCCGACCATCGCGTTGGGAATGACGTAGGCGGTCCGGGCGTCGGGGAAAGTCTTCTTGATCAGCGCCGTGGCGATGTCCTGCGGTGTGCGGTTGCCGGCGGGTTGGCTGAACAACTGCATGGTTCCGGTGTCTCCGGCGACGTACTTCGCCGTGACCCCATTGTCGTAAGTGGTGATTTCGTAGGGTGTCCCCTCGGCGGGATAGGACACCGAAAACTCCCCACCGGACGCGGTGAATCGGGGATTGGTGCTGACCGTCGCGCCGATCGGCGGGCGCCCGCACTTCGGCGGGCACTGGTACTTCACCGGCAGTTGGGTGACCAGCGCCGAGATGCCTACCAGCGACGCCGCGAGCACGGCGATGCTGCCGCACCAGGTGCCGAGGACCCGGAAGTAAGAGGCCCGGTGCACCGCTGCCGCCCGGTAGATGCCCGGGGGCACGGCGTAGCCGGGCCTGATGTTGAGCAGGGCCGAACCCGGGGCAGTGTGTGCATCGGTGGGTGCATCCTCGTCGCGCACCGGTCGGGACAGCCGGCGTGCGCGCCGCGACGACCGTGACGACGCCCGGCTGGCGACCCCGCAGGCCGGGCAGAACGCCATATCGGGAACAACCTGTTCGCAGCGCGGGCACAGCAGCGGTTCGCCCGTCATCGGATCGTGGGCTTCGTGCAGCAATGCCAGGTGCAGCCCGATCCGCAGCAGCAGCAGCGCCAGGAGCGTCACCACGAGATGCACGCCGAGTTGGGCAAGTTGGGGAAATCCGGCGACATCGGTGAGCCCCACGACGGCGTAGACGGCCAACACCGTGACCGCGAACAAGGCGATCAATGCGCGAACGATCGCCTTATGCCGGTCTGACGTGTTGGCGGGTCGGGTGAACCACACCGCCGCACCGATCAATCCGCCGAGTGCGGCGGCGGTCAACGGCACCGCCACGCCGCGCAGGACCGCCTCGACCAGAAGGCTGGCGAACGGGCGGGTGCGGGCCACCACTCCCGCTGGCAGCTGCGGCGCCAGTCGGGTGAGGGTCGCGGCCGCGGTGAAGGCGAGCGCACCCAGCGCCCCGATCATGAAGCCGTCCAACGACTCTCGGGCCGGGGGACGCAACAGCCTGGCCACCGCTGCGGACACCAGCATGAGGAGCGTACTGGCCAGCGGGATGATGAGTCCCTGGCGAACCAGCCGGGTTCCCGCGATACCGGCCTCCAGGGGAACCCCGTAGGAGCGCGCCACCGCCGCGCCGGTGAGCGTCACCCAAACGACACCCAGTCCCAATCCGATGAGCGCGGTGACCGCCAGCAGGCGCGCGGGCAGGTCGCGGAACGCGTCGGCCTCGTACAGGTAGATTCCGAACAGCAGCGGGCCGCCGAGGGCGGCGACCGCGATCATGGCTGCCGGCAGCTTCAGCAGAGTGAACCCGACCAGCGCCAGCAGCACGGCAACCAGACCAAACCGGAACGGGGTGCGAGATCGTTGCGGCAGGTGCGGTAACACCGAACTCGCCAGTGCCGGGCGCAGCACGTGCTCGCCGGGCGCGGCAGCGTGGTTCCAGATCCGCAGCCAGTGCGGCCCGTCGCCGCGCTCGGGTGTCAGATGCGCGCCGCACCGTCCGCAGAAGATGCCGACGGGGACGTCGATGCCGCAGACCGGGCACGGCATGGTCGGCACGTCCGTGACATCGGAGGCCGCCCCGGTGCTCACCTCTGCGCCGCTTGGACGACGAGCAGGTCCTGGACCAGGTTGTCCACGTCGGGGGTGCCCAGACCGGTCACCAGGTCGTAGCCCGGCCCGGCGTGATCGACCGCGTTTCCGCCCAGGGTGACGTCGTGGTAGGCGGGCAGCCGGGAGCGGGCGGCCACCCGATACAGCAGAGGGTTGATATCCCCGAGCGGCTGCCCGCCGTGTGCGATGAGGTACTGATTCATCACCGCCGCGATGCCGGCCCAGATCGGGGCCGCCTGGGAGGTGCCTCCGCCGGCAATCTCCTGTTGGTTGAAGACGATTTTGACGCCGGTGAACGGGTCCGACACGGCGGCGATATCGGGGGTGAGTCGCTGCCCGGCGCCCCGTGCCGGCGACAGGTCGTCCTGCCAGTACGGGCGTTCGAACAGGACGGACACCCCGCCGCCGGTGCCATGGGACAGCGGCGGGTCGAACCACGCCTGCTCGGCGCGCCACACCCCGTCAGCGTCGGTCGACAGGGTGGTGCCGCCGACATCGGTCATCTCCGGCATCGCCGCCACCGCGTCCAGGCCGATGTCGTCCTCGCCCGGGGCGGCCGACCAGTCCTGGCCGCTTCGGCAGTCCAGACCGGCCAGATCGCCACTGGCGTCGAACGCCGCCGTGCCGGAATCGTGCGCGGCGACCATCGCCGAACGCACCGGGGCCAGATCCGCGGCGGTGACCAACTTCTCGCAACCCCAGCCGATCGAGAAACTCCACACCGCCCCCGGGAACTGGCGCTCCACGGAGTCCATCATGTGTGCGATCTTCTCGTAGCCGCCATCACCTTCAACCGTGGAATTGGCGTTGACGAGGACGGTCTGGGCGTCGGGTGCGAGCGCGTGGATGACCTCCAGGTCCATCGTCGCTTCCCCGCGACGCGCCGGCGGCTGGCCGCCGATCACCACGGGGGCGAACCTCGGCAGGTCGAACGTCGTGGCAAAGGAGTCGAGGTCGGCCTGGTCGAACCCGTCGAACGCGAAGACGACGACGGTGCTGCCCTTGCCCGTGTAGCCGGACGCCGCCAGCGGGCCCAGGTTGTAGCTTTCCCGCAGCTCAGCCGGTGACAGCCCCCGGTCCGGCACGTCCAAGGGCACGATCCCGGGACGCGCCTCCCGCTGCGGGGTGTAGCCGAGGATTCGGCCCAGCCCGATGACCTGCGCGCGCACTTGTTCAGGGACTGCGGGTTGCTGCGGCGAGGCGTAGAACACCTGGCCACGGCGGCCGCGGTAATCATGCACCGGGATCCCGAAGGCGGCGGCCATCGCGGCCGGCGGACCATTGACGATCGCCCAGTCATCACCGGGACGCCAGCGAACCGACAATCCCTGCTTGCCCGTCCACCCGATCAGCGCATCGGGTCTGCGGTGATCACTCAGGGCAACGGTGAGCTGGACATGGGCGGTGTGCGCAGGTCCCAGGTCGGTCGAACTGGCCA
>JBAXUD010000041.1:0-13863 GCA_037129875.1 Mycobacteriaceae bacterium | reverse complement strand
TCAGGCGGCGGAAGTCACCCGGTAGACGTCGTAGACGCCCTCGACGTTGCGCACCGTGTTCAGTACGTGGCCCAGATGCTTCGGGTCGCCCATCTCAAAAGTGAAGCGGCTGATGGCAACCCGGTCATCGGATGTGGTGACCGACGCCGAGAGGATGTTCACCTTCTCGTCGGCGAGCACCCTCGTGACATCGGACAACAACCTGTGCCGGTCGAGTGCCTCGACCTGGATGGCGACCAGGAACACCGACGTCGGCGACGGCGCCCACAGCACCTCGATGATCCGCTCGGATTGCTGGCGCAGATCCTCGGCGTTGGTGCAGTCGGTGCGGTGCACGCTGACTCCCCCGCCCCTGGTCACGAAACCCAGGATGTTGTCGCCGGGAACGGGTGTGCAGCACTTGGCCAGTTTGGTCAGCGTCCCGGGCGCGCCCGGGACTGCGATTCCGGTGTCCTCGGTGCTGCGTTGGCGCACCAGCATCGTTGCCGGCGTGGAGCGTTCGGCCAGTTCGTCTTCGGCGTCCTCAGCACCGCCGAGTTGTACCAGCAACCGCTGCACGACGTGTCGGGGTGAGACGTGGCCCTCACCGACGGCGGTGTAGAGGGCCGAGACATCCGTATAGCGCAACTCCCGGGCCAGCGCCGACATCGCCTCGCCGTTGACGATGCGCTGCAGCGGCAGGCCGCCGCGGCGGACCTCCCTCGCGATGGCGTCCTTGCCCGCCTCCAGCGCCTCCTCGCGACGCTCCTTGGCGAACCACTGCCGGATCTTGGCTTTGGCCCGCGGGGACACCACGAAGCCCTGCCAGTCCCGCGAAGGTCCGGCATTGGGCGCCTTTGAGGTGAAAACCTCCACCACTTCACCGTTTTCGAGCTTGCGCTCCAACGCGACCAGACGGCCGTTGACCCGCGCACCGATGCAGCGGTGGCCCACTTCGGTGTGCACCGCGTAGGCGAAGTCCACCGGAGTCGAACCGGCGGGCAGGGTGATCACGTCGCCCTTCGGGGTGAAGACGAAGATCTCCTGGACAGCCAAGTCGTATCGCAGCGACTCGAGGAATTCGCCGGGATCGGCGGCCTCCCGTTGCCAGTCCAGGAGTTGGCGCATCCAGGCCATGTCGTCGATTTCGGCAGAGCCGTGCGGGTGCGGAATCCCGTTGCGGCCCTTGGCCTCCTTGTAACGCCAGTGCGCGGCAATGCCGTACTCGGCGGTGCGGTGCATATCCCGGGTGCGGATCTGCACCTCCAGTGGCTTGCCCTCGGGTCCGACGACAGTGGTGTGCAGTGACTGATAGACCCCGAATCGGGGCTGGGCGATGTAGTCCTTGAACCGGCCGGGCATCGGCTGCCACAGCGAATGGACCACGCCCACAGCGGCATAGCAGTCGCGGACCTCGTCGCACAGGATCCGCACCCCGACCAGATCGTGGATGTCGTCGAAGTCGCGGCCCTTGACGATCATCTTCTGGTAGATCGACCAGTAGTGCTTGGGCCGGCCCTCGACGGTGGCGCCGATCTTCATCGCGTTCAGGGCCGATCCGATGTCGGCCCGAACCCTGGCCAGGTAGGTGTCGCGCGACGGCGCCCGGTCGGCCACCAGCCGGACGATCTCCTCGTAGCGCTTGGGGTGCAGGATCGCAAATGACAGATCCTCGAGCTCCCACTTCACCGTCGCCATCCCGAGCCGGTGGGCAAGCGGCGCAATCACTTCCAGCGTTTCCTTGGCCTTGCGGACCTGCTTCTCCGGTGGCAGGAACCGCATGGTCCGCATGTTGTGCAGCCGGTCGGCGACCTTGATCACCAGCACCCGGGGATCGCGGGCCATGGCGATGATCATCTTGCGGATGGTCTCGCCCTCGGCCGCGCTGCCCAGCACCACCTTGTCCAGCTTGGTGACGCCGTCGACGAGATGGCCGACCTCATCACCGAAGTCGACGGTCAGCGCCTCCAATGTATAGCCGGTGTCCTCGACGGTGTCGTGCAGCAGCGCGGCGACCAGTGTGGTGGTGTCCATGCCCAATTCGGCCAGGATGCTGGCCACCGCCAGCGGATGGGTGATGTACGGGTCACCGGAACGGCGGAGTTGGGTGGCGTGCTTGGCCTCGGCCACCTCATAGCCGCGCTGCAGGGTCGCCAGGTCGGCTTTGGGATAGATCTCGCGGTGCACCGAGATCAGCGGTTCGAGCACCGGGTTATTGGCGCTGCGCTGAGCGGTCATCCGCCGGGCCAGCCGGGCCCGCACGCGCCGCGACGCGCTACTGGAGAGCTTGGGGGTCTGGACCTCCGGCACCTCGGCGACAGGTGGAATCACGGTCCCGCCCGCTTCGTCCGCCATGCTCACCTCCATGTCCGTCGTATGGGCGAGGATATCGCTTCTACAGCAACTGCAGGCTGCGCACCGCCAGCGGGCTCAGACGCGCCCGCCCACCCAGTGCCGTCAGTTCCATGACGACCGCCGCCTCGGTGACCTGCGCGCCGGCATCGGTCAGCAGGTCGCGGGCGGCACCCACGGTGCCGCCGGTGGCGAGCACGTCGTCGACGATGGCCACCCGGCGGCCGGTCAGCACTATGCCGGCGGCCGGAATCTCCAGGATGGCGGTGCCGTACTCGAGCGTGTAGCTGCGGCTATGGACCGGAGGGGGCAGCTTGCCGCCCTTGCGGATGGCCAACACTCCGACTCCGAGCCGGTGGGCAACCGCACCGCCGAGCAGAAAGCCACGTGCGTCGATTCCGGCGATCAGGTCGGCGCCGGCCACCATCTGCGCCAGTGCTTCGGTGACGATCGCAAAGCCCCGGTCGTCGGCGAGCACGGGGGTCAGATCGCGGAAGAGCACTCCGGGCTCCGGAAAGTCGGCCACCTCGCGGGTCAGCGCGGCGATGACCGCAGACGCCTCGTCGGGGCTCACTGAGGCTCCAGCCGCCAGCGATCCATGTTCCAGCCGGCGCCCCACTTGGTGGGGTTGGCTTCGACGCCGAACATCTTCTTCGCCGAGATCACGGTGCGCTGCTGGCGGTACAACGGCAGCGTCGGCATGTCCTCCCACAGCAGCGGGGCGGCGTCGCCGAGCAGCCGGGCCTGCTCCTTGGGGTCGGTGGTCACCGCGAGTGCCGAGATGATCCCGTCGACCTGGGGGTTGTTGTAGCCGGACAGGTTGTTGCCGTTGCCGGCGTGCAGGGTGTAGCCGTCCATCGCCGAGGAACCGGTCGACCCGCTGCCCGCCGCTCCCCCGATACTTGCCAGCAGGGCGTCGATCTGACCGTCCCGCAGCGTCTGCGGACCGACTCCGTCGGCTGTCACGTCGACCACTGTGATACCCGCCGCCGCGCAGGACTGGGTGATCGCGGCGACCGCGGCGGCCAGCCGCGGATTGGGGCTCTGGTAACCCAGCCGCAAGGTGATCGATTCGCCCTGCAGAGCCTGCCGCGCCGCGTCGGCGTTGGCGAGGTTGTACTGGTCGGACAACGGCCCGGTTTCCAGCACGCTGTAGGCGTCCTCGGTGACGGTGTTCAGCCGCGAGTTGGCGATCGGCACGGCCGCATTTGCGGCGATGACATCCCGCGGAACGCAGTGGGCCACCGCGCGGCGCGCCTCGGGAGTCGCGAGCACCCCCTGGGGCGCGAAGATCAGCTGCTCAATGCCACCGGACGGAATCTCGCTGCGCTGGTAGTCATCCGGGGTGGTCAGGGTGCCCGACGAGCCGGTTGCCACGTCGACCACATGAAAAGTGCCGTTGTTGATCCGGTCCTGCACGTCGACGCCGCGCGGCCACACGGTGATCCGCTTGGTGATCGGCTTGGCGCCCCACCACGCGTCGTTGGCGGTCAGCACCACCGCCCCCTCGGGCAGCACGGAGTCGATCTTGTAAGGGCCCGACGAGGGGAACCGCTTGAGGTCGATGTCTCCCTTGAGGTTCCAGGTGGTGTTCCACGCCTCGGCGATCCGGCCGATGGCTCCCGGGTCGCCGCTCAGGATCGCGGCGGTGACGTCCATGCCGAGGTCATCGGCAAGCACATGCGAGGGCATCATCGAGGTGGCGGTGAACAGCTGGTTGTAGTCCACGATCGCGCGGGTGGGCAGGAAGTTCACCCGGGCCTTCTTCTGGCCCGGCTGACATTCGATCCCGGCGATGTCGAGGTAGCCGGCCTGGCTTGCGGCGTTGAAACCCGGGAACCGCCCGGATTGCGCCGCCCAGCCCAGCACCATGTCGTCGCAGGTGACCGGTTTGCCGTCGGAGTACACCGCGGCGTCGGCGATCTGATAGTCGAGCACCAGCGGTTCGCGCCCGGTCACCGTCACCGACCCGAAGTCGTTGTCGACCAACGATTGTCCGTCCGGGCCGTGCAGACTGAACCCGGTCAGCGTGCGCGCGAACGCCTGCGGACCGGCTGAGGCCGCGCCGGTGAGCGTGTTGGCGTTGTAGGTGTTCAAGACCCCGTCGACGGCGTAGTTGACCTCGGCGGCGGCGCTTTCGGCGCATCCGGCCAGCACGACGGGGGCCAGCAGGGTGAACACAGCGGCCACCGCGGCGGCGGCCACACGGCGCCTTTCAGCCACCGGAGGCCCTACCGTTCGCGCTTGCCGGAGGGGCGTTGCGGCCGCACCGGACGCACGGCCGACTGGCCGCCGGACACCGCCACACCGGCACCCGCTTCGGCGGGTACGTTCTCGGCGACCACAGCCGTGCTCAGCTCCGCAGGCGCGGAGGCGACCCCCTGGCGGCGGTTGAGAACCCGGCGGGTGTGGTTGCGCACCAGTTGAGTGCGCTCCCGCAGCGTCACCAGCAGCGGAGTGGCCAGGAAGATCGACGAGTAGGTGCCGACGATCACACCGACCAGCTGCACCAGCGCAAGATCCTTGAGCGTGCCGACGCCCAGCAGCCAGACCGCGACGATCATCAGCGAGGCGATCGGCATGATCGAGATCAGGCTGGTGTTGATCGAACGCATGAAGGTCTGGTTGATGGCCAGGTTGGCCTGTTCGGCGAACGTCCGCCTGGTGGTGTGCTCGAAGCCCTTGGTGTTCTCCTCGACCTTGTCGAACACGATGACGGTGTCGTAGAGCGAGAAGCCGAGGATGGTCAGCAGGCCGATGACGGTGGCGGGGCTGACCTCGAAGCCCACCAGGGAGTAGACCCCGGCGGTGGTGATGAGGTCGAAGCCCAGGGCCGTCAGGGCCGAGAGCGCCATGAACTTCTCGTAGCGCACGGTGATGTAGATGGTGACCAGCACGAGGAAGACCACCAGCGCGATGAGCGCCTTCTTGGTGATCTGACCGCCCCAGGTCTCCGAGACCGCCGAATCGCTGATCGCCTGCTTGCCGGGCTTGCCGTCGGTGCCCTTGGGCTGGAACTTCGTGAACAGCGCCTCGCGCAGCGTGTTGGTCTGCTCGTTACTGAGCGTCTCGGAGCGGATCTGTATGGTCGCGGTTGCACCGTTGCCGACCACCACCACCGACCCGGGCTCCTTGCCGACGACCTGGGCGAAGGTTTCCTGGACCTGGCTGATGCTGGCTTCCCCATTGGCACCTGCCCGCGGGAAAGACACCTTGGTGCCGCCCTGGAAATCGATGCCGAAAGTGAACCCGCGCAGCAGGATGCTCGCCAGCGCCACCGCCACGATGGACAGGCTGATCAAGAACCACAACTTGCGCTTACCGATGACGTCGAAAGCGCCGGTGCCGGTATAGAGGCGGGTGAAGAAGCCGTGCCGCGGCAACTGCGCCGCGCCGGCCTCCGCTATCGCCGTGCTCTCCAGATCAGTCGCCACGGCGGTGTCGAGGTCGCTGCTGTTCTCTGTCATCGGCTATTCCCGTCCCGTTGCGGTCGCCGCACGAACCTGACCGGCGGCGCGGCGCTCGCGAGCGATCTGCTGGATCGTGCCCAGCCCGTTGAACGCCGGCTTGGACAGCGTGGCCGACTTGGACGCCAGGTACACCAGCGGCCAGGTGACCAGGAAGACCACGACCACGTCGAGGATGGTGGTCAGGCCGAGCGTGAAGGCGAAGCCCTTGACCTGGCCGACGGCCAGGAAGTAGAGCACCGCGGCGGCGAGGAAGCTGACGGCGTTGCCCGACAGAATCGTCTTCCGGGCCCGTGCCCAGCCGCGCGGCACCGCAGAACGGAACGAACGGCCTTCGCGTATCTCGTCTTTGATGCGCTCGAAGAACACCACGAACGAGTCGGCGGTCGTGCCGATGCCGATGATCAGACCCGCGATGCCGGCCAGATCGAGGGTGTAGTTGATGTATCTGCCCAGCAGCACCAGGATTCCGTAGACCATGGCGCCGGAGGCCACCAGCGACAGGGCCGTGAGCAGCCCGAGTACCCGGTAGTAGGCCAGTGAGTACACCAGCACCAGCGCCAGGCCGATGGCACCGGCGATCAAGCCGGCGCGCAGCGACGTCAATCCCAAAGTGGGCGAGACGGTTTCGGCCTCCGAGGATTCGAAGGACAGCGGCAGCGACCCGTACTTGAGCACGTTGGCCAGTTGCTTGGACGAGTCGGGGGTGAACGGCGGATCGCCACCGGAGATCTGGGTGCGGCCGCCCGGGATGGCCTCCCGAATCTGCGGAGCGCTGACCACCTGGGAGTCAAGGGTGAACGCGGTCTGGGTGCCGATGTTGGCCGCGGTGAAGTCCGCCCAGGTCTTGGCCGCCTCGTCCTTGAACTCCAGGTCGACGACATAGGCGCCGCTCTGCTGATCGAAGCCCGACGATGCGGTCTTGATCTGGTCACCACTGATGATCGACTTGTCCAGGATGTAGACGAACTTGTGGTCCTGCGAGCAGGTCACCAGGGGCAGGTTGGGATCGTCGTTGCCGGCCAGGACGTCCTCCTGGTCGCAGCGGCCGGCCATGTACTTCACCGAGAGCACCAGCAGGCTCTGATTGGTGCTCTGCCGCAGTTCCTTCTCGAACTTGATCCTGGCGGCCAGGTCCTGGCGTGGGTCCGGAGGGCCGGGCGGCGGCGCCGGCTGGCCGGGTGCGGCCGAGGGTCCGGGCTGACCCGGCGCCGGAGATTCCGACGGTGCGCCCGGCGCGGGAGGCGCCGGAGACGGGGCGGGCTCCGACGGAGTGGGCTCCAACGGATACGGACGTGGCTGTGGCGCGGGGGATTCCGGTGCCGCGGATTCCGGTGCCGGAGAGGCCGGCGCCGGAGGAGGTTCGGCACCCGGCGGTGGCGGCGGCGCGCCCTGGGGCGGCCCACCTGGAGGGGCGCCCGGCGGCGCGGCCCCGGGCGGAGGCGCGGGGTTGTTGATGGCCTCGACAGGAATGGGCTGCCCGATCACCGGACGGACGAACAGCCGCGCCGTCTGACCCAGGCTGCGGGCGTCGTTGCCGTCGGTGCCGGGCACCGTGATGACAAGGTTGTCGCCGTCGATCACCACCTCGGAGCCCGACACGCCGAGGCCGTTGACGCGGGCGCTGATGATCTGCTCGGCCTGGTTCAACGCATCCCGGGTCGGCTTGGACCCGTCGGGGGTGCGGGCGGTCAGCGTCACCCGGGTGCCGCCCTGCAGGTCGATGCCCAGCTTCGGCGTGCTCTGCTTGTTACCGGTCAGGAAAACCAGCAGGTAGACGCCGATGAGCAGGGCCAAAAACAGCGCCAGATAACGGTACGGCCGCACCGGCGCCGGTGACGATGCCACGTGTCGATTCTCCTCGGTGTATGCCGCGATCCGCGTGCGCGATCGGCGGCGGCTCCCCGCAAAGAGTACGGGTCGCGGGGGTGGTCAGTCCTTGGGCAGGCGATCGGAGTCGACGTCGGTCAGCTCGACGCCCCGGCTCGCGACACCGGCCTCGCCGACATCCGGCAGCTCCGGTTCGACGCGGTCGCGGACGGCCAGCTTCATCCACCGGGTGATCACACCCGGGGCGATTTCCAGATCCACGGTGTCGTCGGTGATCCCGGTGATGGTGGCCTGCAGTCCGGAAGTGGTGTTGACCCGGTCGCCCACCCGCAGCGAGTCGTGCAGGTCGATGGTGGCCTGCATGGCTTTCCGCTGACGGCGCGAGGAGAAGAACATGAAGGCGCCCATGATGACGATCAGGGGCAGGAAGCTCACGAGTTCCATGGCAGCGCGCATCTCTTTCGTGTCGTGTGAGAGGTTTCCCCAGCGGGCCCCCTAAGGGTCCGGTGTCTGACCAGTCTGCCATTCCCCGGACCCGCCCGGTTCCAGGCACCGGCGAACGCGACCGTGTCGGCTCCGCCCGTCGTTCCCACGGCCGGGCGACAATGTGTCCATGGATGGGCCCATGGATCTGATCCAGACGTTGCGCAGCACCGGCGCGGTCCGGGAATTCACCGGCCGGCCGGTCCCCGACGAGGCGGTGGCGCGGATCCTCGACAACGCCCGGTTCGCCCCGAGTGGCGCCAATGCCCAGGCCTGGCACGTCGTGCTGGTGAAGTCACCGGACCTGCGGGGGCGGCTGCGGGATCTGTATCTGCCCGGCTGGCGGGACTACCTGGCGATGAGCGCAGCCGGTCTGCGGCCGTGGGCGCCGACCAACGATCCCGCCGCTGAGGCCGCGGCGCTGGCGGCCGCCCCCGCTGCGGTGAGCGCCGCGGCCGGCCAGGGATTCGCCGGCGCGTTGGACCGGGTTCCGGTGCTGCTCGTGGTGTTCGCCGACCTGGCCGCGTTGGCCGCGGTGGACCGCGACACGCCGCGGTACACCTTCGCCGGAGGCGCCTCGGTGTATCCCTTCGTCTGGAACATCCTGCTGGCTGCGCGTGCCGAAGGGCTCGGGGGCGTGCTGACCACGATGCTGATCCGGGAGGAGGACACCGTGCGTCGCCTGCTCGGCGCCCCCGATGAGTGGGCCGTCGCGGCGGTGGTGGCACTGGGCTATCCGGTCCGCGCCGCGCAGCGGCTGCGGCGCCGGCCGGTGTCTGCGTTCGCCACCGTCGACCGGATCGATGGCCCGGCGCTGACCGACCCACCGAAACAGTCGGAAAACCCTTCTGCGGCGACGTAATCCATTACCTCGCCACCCAATGGCTGGGGTTATCGGTTGCATGACGGCCCGCGGCGGCTAGGCTCGGGTCACTACATTCGACCAAGGAAATGCCATGACAACTGACGTGATGACTGTCGAGCAAACCCGCAAACTGGTGACCGCGATTCCCGGGCCCAAATCCCTGGAGATGACCAAACGCCGCGTCGCCGCCGTGTCGCAAGCGGTCGGCGTGACGATGCCGGTGTACTGCGCGCGGGCCTACGGCGGCATCATCGAAGACATCGACGGCAACCGGCTGATCGACCTCGGTTCCGGCATCGCCGTGACCACGATCGGCAATTCCTCCCCGCGGGTTGTCGACGCGGTGCGCGAGCAGGTCGGCAAGTTCACCCACACCTGCTTCATGGTGACGCCCTATGAGGAATACATCGCCGTCGCCGAGCACCTCAACCGGCTGACGCCGGGCTCCTATGAGAAGCGCAGCGCGTTGTTCAACTCCGGTGCCGAAGCGGTGGAGAACGCGATCAAGATCGCCCGCGCATACACCCGCCGGCAGGCCGTGGTGGCTTTCGATCACGCCTATCACGGACGCACCAACCTCACGATGGCGCTGACGGCCAAGTCGATGCCCTACAAGAGCGGCTTCGGGCCGTTCGCGCCGGAGATCTACCGCGCGCCGCTGTCCTACCCCTATCGCGACGGCCTGATCGACAAGGAGTGGGCCACCAACGGCGAGCTGGCCGCCGAACGGGCCCTGACGGTGATCGACAAGCAGATCGGGGCCGCCAACCTGGCCGCGATCATCATCGAGCCGATTCTGGGCGAGGGCGGCTTCATCGTTCCCGCACCCGGTTTCCTGCCGGCGCTGCGTACCTGGTGCACCGACAACGACGTGGTGTTCATCGCCGACGAGGTGCAGAGCGGCTTCGGCCGCACCGGGCACATGTTCGCCTGTGAGGACGAGGGCATCGACCCCGATCTGATCGTCACCGCCAAGGGCATCGCCGACGGACTGCCGTTGTCAGCGGTGACCGGCCGGGCCGAGATCATGGACGCCCCGCACGTCAGCGGCCTCGGCGGAACCTACGGCGGCAACCCGGTTGCGTGCGCGGCCGCGCTGGGCACCATCGCGACCCTGGAAATGGACGGGATGCTCGACCGCGCCAAGGAGATCGAGCGGCTGATGAAGGATCGGCTGGGCCGCCTCCAGGCCGACGACGACCGCATCGGTGACGTCCGGGGCCGCGGCGCGATGATCGCCGTGGAATTGGTGAAATCCGGCTCGTGCGAACCGGATGCGGACCTGACGAAGGCGCTCTGCGCCAAGGCGCACGCTCAGGGCGTCCTGGTGCTGAGTTGCGGCACGTTCGGCAACATCCTGCGATTCCTGCCGCCGCTGTCGATCAGCGACGAGTTGCTCACCGAAGGCCTCGACGTTCTCGCCGAAGCCCTGGCCTCGCTCTAGCGGATTCCTAACTCGGCCTCAGGCACCCGATCAGAGCAGGCCCACAGCCAGCAACACCACGGCGATGAGCGGGAAGGCTCCCTGGGTGACCGCGGCCCGCGCCTTGTCGGGCGAGGACGCCAGCAGCACCAGCGCCGCCGCCAGCATGGAGCCCACACCCGCAAATACCAGAGCGGCGCCGACACTTCGGTGCCCGAGCACAACCGTGGCAATGCCGACCGCGGTGACCACCGCCAGGAAAAGGTTGTAGAAACCCTGGTTGAACGCCAGCATCTTGGTGGTCTGGGCTTCCTCTGCGGTGGTGCCGAACACCGCTCGGGTGCGCGCAGTGGTCCAGGCGAACGACTCCAGCACGAAGATGTACACGTGCAGCAGCGCCGCGAGTCCGGCGAAAAGTAAACCTGCGGTGATCATTGGCACTCCCTCAACACGTCTCGCCCCTGGGCTCGGCGGTCAGGCGATCATAGATCCCGTTCGAACAATCCGGGCTGTCCGAATCCGCCCGCGGCCGGCGGCGGCGTCATGCCCAGGTGCGTCCAGGCCAGCGGCGTGGCCACCCGCCCACGGGGTGTCCGTGCGATCATCCCGGCCCGCACCAGAAACGGTTCGCACACCTCCTCGACGGTGGCGGCCTCCTCGCCGACGGCCACCGCCAGGGTCGAGACGCCCACCGGGCCGCCGCCGAAGCTGCGGGTCAGCGCCGACAGCACCGCCCGGTCCAGACGGTCCAGGCCGAGCTCGTCGACGTCGTACACCGCTAGCGCCGCCTTGGCGATGTCGCGGGTGATGATGCCGTCGGCCCGCACTTCGGCGTAGTCGCGCACCCGGCGCAGCAGCCGGTTGGCGATGCGTGGGGTGCCGCGTGAACGCCGCGCGATCTCTTTACCCGCTTCGGCTCCGAGTTCGATGCCCAGGATGCCCGCCGACCGGTGCAGTACCTGCTCCAACTCGCCCGGCTCGTAGAAGTCCATATGGGCGGTGAAGCCGAACCGGTCGCGCAGCGGACCGGTGAGCGCCCCGGACCGGGTGGTGGCGCCGACCAGGGTGAAGGGCGCCACTTCCAGTGGAATCGACGTCGCCCCAGGGCCTTTGCCCACCACGACGTCGACGCGGAAGTCCTCCATCGCCAGGTACAGCATCTCCTCGGCGGGCCGGGCGATGCGGTGGATCTCGTCGATGAACAGCACGTCGCCGTCGACGAGGTTGGACAGCATCGCGGCCAGGTCCCCCGCCCTCTCCAGCGCCGGGCCGGAGGTGACCCGCAGTGAGGTTCCGAGTTCGTGGGCGATGATCATCGCCAGCGACGTCTTGCCCAGCCCGGGCGGCCCGGACAGCAGGATGTGATCCGGTGTGCCGCCGCGGTTCTTGGCACCCTCGAGGACCAGTTGCAACTGCTCGCGCACCCGGGGTTGGCCGATGAACTCCCCCAGCGACCGCGGCCGCAGGCTGGAGTCGATATCGCCCTCGCCGACCGTCAAGGCCGCCGAGACATCCCGTTCCGGGGAATCGTCGACGTCGTCGTTCTCGAATCTGCCCATCAGCTCACTTGGTCTTCCCCAGCAGCGATAGCGCTGCGCGCAGCGCACTGGAGGTGTTGGCCTCAGGGTCGGCGGACAGCACCTTGTCGCATGCCTCCTCCGCCTGCTTCGCCGGGAAGCCAAGGCCCACAAGTGCTTCCACCACAGGGGTCCGCACCACATGGCCGGTCACCGCGGTGGCACCGAAGCCACTCGGCAGGGCGCCGATCTTGTCGCGCAGTTCCAGCACCATGCGCTCGGCACCACGTTTGCCGATCCCCGGCACCCGGGTCAGGGCGGCGACGTCGCCGTCGGCCAGCGCCCGGCGCAGTGGCGTGGCGTCGTAGACGGCCAGCGTGGCCAAGGCGATCTTGGGCCCCACTCCTGACACCCCGAGCAACGTGGTGAACAGGTCGCGGGCCTCGCCGTCGGAGAACCCGTACAGCGTCATCGAGTCTTCCCGGACGATCATCGCGGTGACCAGCCGAGCCTGCGTTCCGCGCCGCAGGGTGGCCAGTGTGGACGGGGTGGCCATCACCTTGTAGCCGACGCCGGCCGCTTCGATGACGGCATGGTCAAGGGCGATCTCGAGAACCTCGCCGCCCACCGACGCGATCACTTCGCGCTCCGCGACATCGGGCCGGGTCGGACCGCCTTCAACTTGGCCACATACGCACGCCGTTGCACTGCGGCCATCTCCTGCGCCTGGGCCATCCGGGCGATCATCGGGGCCCGCCAGCAGTGACAGATCGCCAGCGCCAGCGCATCGGCCGCGTCGGCCGGAGTCGGTTTCTGTTGCAGCTGAAGGATTTTGGTGACCATGGCGGTGACTTGAGCTTTATCGGCCCGGCCGTTTCCGGTGACGGCGGCCTTGACCTCACTGGGAGTGTGGAAGTGAACGTCGATGTCGCGGCGGGCGGCCGCCAGGGCGATCACCCCGCCTGCCTGGGCGGTGCCCATGGCGGTGTTGGCGTTCTGATTGGCGAACACCCGCTCGATGGCGACCACGTCCGGCAGGTGGGTGTCCATCCAGCGCTCCACCTCGTCGCTGATGGCCAGCAGCCTCTTACCCAGCGGGTGGTCAGCCGGGGTGCGGACCACGTCGACGTCGAGGGCGACGACCTGACGGGCGCTGCGGCTTTCGATCACCGAGAGACCACAGCGGGTCAACCCCGGGTCCACACCCATCACCCGCACGGATCGCCCCTTCGCCACCCATCAACTACGAACAGTTGTTCGATAGCGTAGCGGGTCGCTGCGACATCCGGCCGCAACGACATCCGCGTGTTCAGTGCACTGTCCCAGGCCGGAGGGCCGGACCGCCCTGCCCGCGCACCTCCTCAAGGACGCCGACGCCTCAGTGGCCCGTGTAGTCGAGGTCGTCGACGATGTCTTCGAAGTGTCCGGTGCGCTTGGCCACCGAACGCTTGGCCAGCGGCCAGAAGACCAGCAACACCGCCAGTGAGATCAGGCTGGTCCACACCTGTACCCGCCCGGCCGCGTCGAAGAGCATCACCACGACGACGCAGATGACCGCCGCGATCACCAGGATCGCCAGCCACGGGTGCAGCCACATCTTCAGCTCGAGCGCACCCTGCTGCTGGGCGGTCATCTTGTCGCGCAACCGCATCTGTGTCATCGCGATGAACGCGTATACGAACAGCGCCACCAAGCCCGCGGAGTTCATGATGAAGTCGAAAATTCCGGTGCGGCATTTGGCGAGAAACTACTCCTCCCCCCTCTGGCCTAACTCCTCCTCGCTGCTCGTACCTCGCAGCGCATCGTCGTCAGTCCTCCCCCCGATTGGCCTGACTCCTCCTCGCTGCTCGTACCTCGCAGCGCATCGTCGTCAGTCCTCGTCGAGCTGGGCGGCGACGTCGTCGGGGATGTCGATATTGGTGTAGACGTCCTGCACGTCGTCGCTGT
>JBAXUD010000409.1:0-3414 GCA_037129875.1 Mycobacteriaceae bacterium | reverse complement strand
GGATGACGATGTCCTCTTTTCCCTCACCGGCGAAGTCGCTGGGCGGCTTGGGTCCGCCGAACAGTTTCGGGCCCAGCAGCCAGGCCCCGAGTGCGACCGCAATCAGCACACCGAGCAGCGCGAACAGGCGCCCCCGGCCGCCACCGCCACCGACTCCCGCTCGCCCGCGGGCCTTGGCGGTTGCCGGAGCGCCAACCGCTTGTGGCGCGGCGCGATCGGGCTGCACGTCTTCGGGCATCGTCACTCTTTTCGCGTCCTGGCCGCATTGCGGCGTTGGTCGAGCCATCCTTGCAGGATTGCCACGGCGGCGGCCTGGTCGATCATCCCCCGCTGTTCGCGGGCACGCATCCCTGCTTCCCGCAAAGAACGCGCTGCGCTGACGGTGGTCAGACGCTCATCGGCCAGGCGGACCGGCACCGGGCTGATCCGAGCGGCTAGTGCCTCGGCGACCGCAACTGCGTCGTCGGCCGAGGAACCGGCACGGTCGCTCAGGGTACGCGGCAGGCCGACCACGACCTCCACGACATCCAGTTCGTCGACCAGCGAGGCCAATCGGCGCAGGTGGGCGTTGCCGCGTTCGCGGCGCACCGTCTGCACCGGGGTGGCCAGAATGCCGTCGGGATCGCTGACCGACACGCCGATCCGCACCGTGCCGACGTCGACACCGAGCCGTCGGCCGCGGCCCGGGTCATCGGGTCCGGGGCGGTCGGGCATACGGTCCTGCACAGACACCATGGGCCTCAACGACGCGCCAGGTCCGCGCGCAGGGCGGCCAGGGCGGCGTCGATGCCGGATGGATCTTTGCCCGAGCCCTGCGCCAGGTCGGCTTTTCCTCCCCCGCGACCGTCGACCGCGGCGGCGACCGGCGAGACCAGATCGTTGGCCCGCAGGCCGGCGTCCTGGGCGGCCTGATTGGTCGCCACGACGAAGGGGACGGTTCCCTCGCTCTCGGAGATCAGCACCACCACGCCGGGCTCCGAGCCCAGCCGTGCGCGGATGTCGCCGACCAGTGAGCGCAGATCCGCCGCGGTCATGCCGGCAGCCATTCGCTGGGCCACCAGGCGGACGTGACCGATCTGCTCCGCGGCGGCGGCGACATCCGAGGCCGACGCCCGGGCACCCGCCAGGCGCATCCGGTCGAGTTCCTTCTCGGCGGCTTTGAGCCGCTCGACCAGGGTGGCCACCCGGGCCGGAACCTCATCGGAGGGCACCTTGAGCGATGAGGCGAGACCGGCCATCAGAGCCCGTTCCTTGGCCAGGTGGCGGAACGAGTCGAGACCGACATAGGCCTCCACCCGGCGCACCCCGGAGCCGACTGACGATTCGCCGAGGATGGTGACCGGACCGATCTGGGCCGAGTTGTGAACGTGAGTGCCGCCACAGAGTTCCAGCGAGAACGGCCCGCCGATCTCCACGACGCGGACCTTCTCGGGGTACTGCTCGCCGAAAAGCGCCATGGCGCCCATCGACTTGGCCTTCTCCAGGTCGGTGACGAAGGTGTTCACCGCGTAGTCGGCCTGGACGGCTTCGTTGGTGATCTCCTCGATCCGGATGCGCTGGGCGTCGGTGAGCGCACCCTGCCAGTTGAAGTCGAACCGAAGGTATCCCGGCCGGTTGAGCGATCCGGCTTGAACTGCGTTGGGGCCCAACACTTCCCGCAGTGCGGCATGCACCATGTGGGTTCCGGAGTGCCCCTGGGTGGCGCCGCGGCGCCACCCAGGGGCACTCCGGAACCCACATGGTGCATGCCGCACTGCGGGAAGTGTTGGGCCCCAACGCAGTTCAAGCCGGATCGCTCAACCGGCCGGGATACCTTCGGTTCGACTTCAACTGGCAGGGTGCGCTCACCGACGCCCAGCGCATCCGGATCGAGGAGATCACCAACGAAGCCGTCCAGGCCGACTACGCGGTGAACACCTTCGTCACCGACCTGGAGAAGGCCAAGTCGATGGGCGCCATGGCGCTTTTCGGCGAGCAGTACCCCGAGAAGGTCCGCGTCGTGGAGATCGGCGGGCCGTTCTCGCTGGAACTCTGTGGCGGCACTCACGTTCACAACTCGGCCCAGATCGGTCCGGTCACCATCCTCGGCGAATCGTCAGTCGGCTCCGGGGTGCGCCGGGTGGAGGCCTATGTCGGTCTCGACTCGTTCCGCCACCTGGCCAAGGAACGGGCTCTGATGGCCGGTCTCGCCTCATCGCTCAAGGTGCCCTCCGATGAGGTTCCGGCCCGGGTGGCCACCCTGGTCGAGCGGCTCAAAGCCGCCGAGAAGGAACTCGACCGGATGCGCCTGGCGGGTGCCCGGGCGTCGGCCTCGGATGTCGCCGCCGCCGCGGAGCAGATCGGTCACGTCCGCCTGGTGGCCCAGCGAATGGCTGCCGGCATGACCGCGGCGGATCTGCGCTCACTGGTCGGCGACATCCGCGCACGGCTGGGCTCGGAGCCCGGCGTGGTGGTGCTGATCTCCGAGAGCGAGGGAACCGTCCCCTTCGTCGTGGCGACCAATCAGGCCGCCCAGGACGCCGGCCTGCGGGCCAACGATCTGGTCTCGCCGGTCGCCGCCGCGGTCGACGGTCGCGGGGGAGGAAAAGCCGACCTGGCGCAGGGCTCGGGCAAAGATCCATCCGGCATCGACGCCGCCCTGGCCGCCCTGCGCGCGGACCTGGCGCGTCGTTGAGGCCCATGGTGTCTGTGCAGGACCGTATGCCCGACCGCCCCGGACCCGATGACCCGGGCCGCGGCCGACGGCTCGGTGTCGACGTCGGCACGGTGCGGATCGGCGTGTCGGTCAGCGATCCCGACGGCATTCTGGCCACCCCGGTGCAGACGGTGCGCCGCGAACGCGGCAACGCCCACCTGCGCCGATTGGCCTCGCTGGTCGACGAACTGGATGTCGTGGAGGTCGTGGTCGGCCTGCCGCGTACCCTGAGCGACCGTGCCGGTTCCTCGGCCGACGACGCAGTTGCGGTCGCCGAGGCACTAGCCGCTCGGATCAGCCCGGTGCCGGTCCGCCTGGCCGATGAGCGTCTGACCACCGTCAGCGCAGCGCGTTCTTTGCGGGAAGCAGGGATGCGTGCCCGCGAACAGCGGGGGATGATCGACCAGGCCGCCGCCGTGGCAATCCTGCAAGGATGGCTCGACCAACGCCGCAATGCGGCCAGGACGCGAAAAGAGTGACGATGCCCGAAGACGTGCAGCCCGATCGCGCCGCGCCACAAGCGGTTGGCGCTCCGGCAACCGCCAAGGCCCGCGGGCGAGCGGGAGTCGGTGGCGGTGGCGGCCGGGGGCGCCTGTTCGCGCTGCTCGGTGTGCTGATTGCGGTCGCACTCGGGGCCTGGCTGCTGGGCCCGAAACTGTTCGGCGGACCCAAGCCGCCCAGCGACTTCGCCGGTGAGGGAAAAGAGGACATCGTCATCC
>JBAXUD010000408.1:0-3415 GCA_037129875.1 Mycobacteriaceae bacterium | reverse complement strand
AAGTCGACCGCTCACATGGGTGCGGTTGCGCGTTGTTGAGATCAGTGAGTGGATTCTGGATGCCCGGGTTGCGGTCGATTCAGCCGCATGATCGCGGTGGCCAACGGGACCGCGGGCTGGCCGTTGAGTTCGGCGATCAGGTCGTGAGCCAGGAACGGTACCTGCAGGCCGCGCCGGCGCAGCTGGCGCTGCAGTGCGCGGGTGTACAACCCGGATCCGGCGCTGACTTCGCCCCGCACGATCGCGTTGACCTCGGCGGCGGTGACGGTGTCGGGGTCGACATGCACCAGTCCGTCCAACACTCGCGCGGTGTCCAGGGTCTGCTCGAGGCCGCAGCTGGGCGAGCCATCCACGCCCAGCACGGCGGCCACGTCCAGCCCGCTGCGCTGGTAGTCGGCGGCCTGCGCGGCCACCGCCCGCGCCAGCCGCCGATAGCGCCAACGGGTGTAGGCCAGCGCCACCGGCAGCGCAATCCGGCGCAGCCGGCCCGACCTCAGAACCGGTGACCCGTAGGTGCGCAGCAGGTGCCGTTTGAGCACGCCACCCCACACCTGCTCCTCCGGGCATGGCATCTGCACGATCCCGAGCCCGGCGGTCACGCAGGATTCCACGACCTCGGCGACGCATCCTGGACGGCAGGCGCCACCCAGGTAGCGGGTGTTCTCGTTGAGCAGGCAATGCGAGACCAGCACCACCCGCCCGGATCGGGCATCCCCCAGCCGTGCCGCCAGCTGCTCGACCTGACCAGGTCCGGCCTTGCCAAGCCCGCGCTCCCGCTTGGCCGAGCCACCCACCCCATCACATCCTCCGGACCGACACCACACGCGCCATCACCGGCGCACACCCAGGATGCGCCCGCCAGCCCGCACCGCGGGGCACTCCGGCCGAATCACAGTCCCTAAGCGGGGACTTTGTCCTCTAGGGTCCCCTTCCGAGCGGTGATGCAGTCGACTGGTGATGATGCCGGGTGCGGGCAAAGTCAGAGTCAGGCCGGAAACATGCGATCCGGCGTGGCATTTCGACGCTTCGATCTCGCCGGTGTTCGACCGGATGACAGCTGAACAGACGGAGATCAGCTGCCTTGCACTAGAAGCATCGCCGGAGCCTTCGCAGACAACATCGACAGTCCGTTGCGGACAGGTTCCCTGATCGGCCGGACCGCCGGGCACGGTGGGGAGCGGGTGGTGCGGTCAGCCAGGCGTCGTCGCGAACAACCATCCGTCAGCCCGAGTCCCGGTACACCGTTTACCGAGGGCTCCTTCCAGGTGGGCGTGCTCCTGATGATTGCAGGCGTCGCGTATTCGATGTGGATTCTCGAGTTCGTGCTGCCGACGGGTCTGTCCCCGGTGCAGAGCTTCGTCAGTGAGCACTATGTGGTTTCACAGCCCTACCACGCACTCTTCCGCTCTGCCGATGTCGTCGCCGGGGTTGTCTACATGGTTGTCGCGAGCCGACTGACGCGCCTACTCAACTATGGCTTGGCGGGTACCGCCGTTGTGGTCGGACTCGGCGTATTCGGCCTGACGACGGTCACTGACGCGCTGTTCGTGCCGGACTGCATCGCCACCACCGATCCGGTGTGCGAGCGCCTCGAGCTCACCGGTCACGTCTCGTGGCAGCACCTGGCGCATCTGGGGTCGAGCGTCGCTTCGCAGATCGCGTTCATCGTCGTCGCGTTCGGGATCGAACATCTGGCCACCATTTATGGGACGGCCGCGGAGCGCGTTGCCACCCGAGTCCTGTTGGCAATCCTTGTGATCAGTGGGCTGGGCTGCCTGACGTTCTATGAGATCGGCTGGGTCGGTATACCTCAGCGGATCGAACTGGTCGTGATCGCCGCCGCGACGTTCGGTGCCGCCGTCCGCTCGCTGCACATGCATCATCCCTTCAGCAGGTTCCTCAACGCACGAAAGTAGGAACGTCCCTTGTCTTTTCTCGACGTCACAGTGGAATCGCTGATCCGGCTGTGACGGAACCCACCGGCGACAACGCCCGGCTGAACCGGACTCTCGGGTTGCCCCTGGTCACTCTCTACGGGCTCGGCAACATCCTGGGCGCCGGCATCTATGTGCTCGTGGGGAAGGTGGCGGGTTTCGCTGGATCCAGCACAACCCTGGCCTTCGTGATCGCGATGGTCACCGCCGCGGTCACGGCGCTGTCCTATATGGAGCTCGCGGGCCGCTACCCCGTTAGCGCCAGCGTCTCGGTCTATCTGCACCGAGCGTTCGGAAGGCGGCGGCTCTCGACCGCGATCGGCCTGACGATGGTCGGCGGCGGTGTCGCCTCGGCGGCCGCGCTCGCTCAGGGCTTCGCCGGCTATCTGAACTCCTTCGTCGCCGTTCCGACCGTCGTGGGCAGCGTCGGTCTGCTGGTGGTGCTCGGGGCGGTCGCGATCAAGGGGATCGGCGAGTCGGCGACGATGGCCGCGCTGCTGACCGGCCTGGAGGTGCTGGGGCTGGTGCTGATCATCTGGTTCGGGCGGAACGCGTTCGCGCACATCGATGTTGGCCGCTTGGTGGCGATCGACCCGGCGGTCGGGATCAGCGGCGTCTTCACCGGCGCTTTTCTGGCTTTCTACGCGTTCATCGGATTCGAGGACATGGTCAACGTGTCCGAGGAAGTCAAGCGACCCAGCCGGACCATGCCGCTGGCCATCCTGTTCGCGCTGCTGGCCTCCACCGTGCTGTATCTGCTGGTGGTGGTGGTTTCGACGACCCTGGTGTCCCCGGCCGAACTTGCGGCCAGTGAAGCACCGCTCACGCTGGTTTTCGAGCGGAGCGGAGCAAGCCACGGGGTTGTGCTCAGCGTCATCGGGATGGTCGCCGCGATGAACGGCGTCATCGTGCAGATCATCATGGGCTCGCGCATTCTCTACGGACTGGCCAAGGAGGGCTGGATCCACAGCAGGTTCGCCCGTGTGCACGGTGCGTACCAGACGCCGGTGAGGGCCACACTCGTCGTCATAGCCGCCATGATCATCGGCACCGCAGTGCTGCCGCTGGTCGCGCTGGCCCAACTCACCAGCCTGCTCGTTCTCATCATCTTCACCCTGGTGAACGCCTCACTGATCGTCATAAAACGACGCCACCGCGACCACGGCGGGTACATCACTGTTCCGGCGGCGATCCCCTACCTCGGTGTGGTGTTGTGCCTGGGAACTGTTGTCTTTCAGGCTTTCAACTGGTGAGGACTGCCCGTTCATTTTCTTGTATTTTCAACGCAATTCAGCACGGTGGGGTCCTGGTTGCGCCACCGGGTGGGGCCGGGGTGACTGCCGTTCTGTCGGTTTGAGTCGGGCTGGGTCACTGGCAATGCTTGCCACCGTCGGATTGGCGATGTAGCGACCGAGAATGCGCTCCCTGCGAAACTTGCGGACCGCCGCCGCGCTTACTGTCCGACTGGTTCGCTTCGAGAT
>JBAXUD010000407.1:0-3416 GCA_037129875.1 Mycobacteriaceae bacterium | reverse complement strand
GCCGGTCGTAGATCTCGGTCGGGGTGCCGATCTGCTCGACGTTGCCGGCGTTCATGACCGCGATGCGGTCGCTCATCGTCAGCGCTTCCTCCTGGTCGTGGGTCACGTAGACGAACGTGATGCCGACCTCGCGCTGAATGCGCTTGAGTTCGAACTGCATGACGTGGCGCAACTTGAGGTCCAGCGCGCCCAGTGGTTCGTCGAGCAGCAGTGCGCTGGGGTAGTTGACGAGCGCCCGGGCCA
This sequence comes from Mycobacteriaceae bacterium, assembly GCA_037129875.1. GTDB lineage: Bacteria > Actinomycetota > Actinomycetes > Mycobacteriales > Mycobacteriaceae > Mycobacterium. The sequence continues at coordinate 3,173 of JBAXUD010000407.1, read as the reverse complement.
GCGCCACCCGCTGCTGCTGGCCGCCCGAGAGCTGGGACGGCTTGCGCAGGGCGAAGTCGGTCAACCGGACCACATCGAGCATCTCGTCGACGCTCTTCTTGATCGCGGCCTTATCTTTTTTCTGGCTGCGCGGCCCGTAGGCGACGTTGTCCCACACCGTCATGTGCGGGAAGAGCGCGTAATGCTGGAAGACGGTGTTGACGTTCCGCTTGTGCGGCGGAACCCGGGAGACGTCCACGCCCTCCAGGCGAATCGCCCCGGCCGTGGGGGTATCGAATCCGGCGATCATCCGCAGGGTGGTCGTCTTGCCGCAACCGGAGGGCCCGAGCATCGAGAAGAACTCGCCGGCCCCGATTGTGAAGTCGGCGTCGGCCACCGCGATGTAGTCGTCGAATCGCTTTGTCACATGGTCGATTTCGACGACCGGGGTGCCATCGGCCCGGCCGTGGTGGGCAGGCCCGGTGGTGTGCCGTCTGGCGGCGGCGCCGATTTCGGACAGGACGGTCCTCCTTGAGTGTTCATGTCGGCACTCCGGGACGTCTCCCGGAGAAACCTTCTAAACCTTCGCGGATTTCGGCACCGTGCGCAACACATTGCGCAACCGATTCCGCAATTTGCCGGGATTTTTTCGATGGATATCTTCTCGCGGGGGCGGTGTCGATGGCCCTTTTCGTCGGGTCACATGTGCGCGCCGCCATCGATCCGGACTTCGGTGCCGGTGATGAAGAACGCCTCCGGACTGCCCAGCATCGCCACCGCCGCGGCCACCGCAGACGGATCGGCGAAGATCGCCCCGCCCGCCAGCGGCAGGCTAGGGGCAACCCGCGCGAACAGTCGGAAGTCGGCATCGGCAGGCAGGCCGGGGCCGACGCTCTGCTTGGACTCGCCGGTCCCGTCGGTCATGCCCGATGAGATCGACCCGGGCTGCACCGAGTTGAACCGGATGCCCTCCTTGGCGAACTCCGCCGCCAGGGCGTGCGTCATCGCCAAGACTCCGCCCTTGGAGGCCGCGTAGGCCGACATGTACGGGTGGGCAAACGTCGCCGAGGTGGAGCTGAAGTTCACCACCGCCGGGGCGGTGCCGAGCCGAAGCGCCGGCAGTGCCGCCCGGATGACCAGGAAGGTACCCACCAGATTCACCCGCAGCACCTGTTCGAACTCGGCCAGCGTGGTTTCCAGGAAATGCGCGGAGCGAAGGATGCCGGCCACGTTGACCAGGGTGTCGAGGCCGCCGAGGATGCTCACGCCGGCGTCCACACCTGAGGCGACCGACTCCTCGTCTCCGACGTCCATCACAACTGTGCTCAGCCGTCCCTCACGGCCACCGGCTTTCGCGACGGTGTCATCGAGCCCGGACTGGCTGATGTCCGCGGCCACCACCCGGCCGCCCTCCTCGAGGATCCGCAACACGCAGGCCTGGCCGATTCCGGAGCCGCCGCCGGTGATCAGCACTCGGCGGTCGGTGTACCTCTGCACGCTGGCCATCGGGGTTTTCTCCTAATCCGGGGTCCGCGTCGGGTCTCCCCGAACCGCATCTACTGTCTACCGATAGAACCATTGTCTGCGCCCGCCACTGCGGAGATTCAACTGACTCGTCCGTGTTCGATCGCATACATTCGGAACCCAAGGTTCAGACAGGCTTCACTTGACGAGAAGAGCGCCCGGGCGGATGGCGGACAAAGCGGATCGCTGGTCTCCGGGGATCGCGTTGGGCAAAGGTGTCGCGACGCCGATGCAGGCAATCGGGGGACTGTTCGCGATGTCTGCCGACGCCGTGCGTTACGTATTCCAGCGGCCGTTCCAGTGGCGGGAGTTCCTCGAGCAAGCGTGGTTCGTCGCCCGGGTCTCGCTGGCACCCACCGTGCTGGTCGCCATCCCGTTCACCGTGCTGGTGAGCTTCACCCTCAACATCCTGCTGCGGGAACTCGGCGCTGCGGACCTCTCCGGGGCGGGCGCGGCGTTCGGCGCGGTCACACAGGTCGGACCGCTGGTGACGGTGCTGATCGTCGCGGGTGCGGGTGCTACGGCGATGTGCGCCGACCTGGGTTCGCGCACCATCCGGGAAGAGATCGACGCCATGGAGGTGCTCGGCATCAACCCGGTGCAGCGCCTGGTCACCCCGCGCATGCTGGCATCGGGACTGGTCGCGCTGCTGCTCAACTCCCTGGTGGTGATCATCGGCATCCTGGGTGGTTACGTGTTCTCGGTGTTCGTCCAGAACGTCAATCCCGGGGCGTTCGCCGCGGGCATCACCCTGCTCACCGGAGTCCCGGAGGTCATCATCTCCTGCGTCAAGGCTGCGCTGTTCGGTCTGATCGCCGGATTGGTGGCCTGCTATCGCGGACTGATGATCAGCGGCGGTGGCGCCAAGGCGGTGGGCAACGCCGTCAACGAAACCGTGGTCTATGCCTTCATGGCGCTGTTCGTCGTCAACGTGGTGGTCACGGCCATCGGTATCCGGATGACCGCGGGCTGAGCGGATGGGCAACCTGACCGTCCTTCGGGGCACCTACCCGCGGCTGTTCCGCGAGTTCCGCCGTCCGGTGGGCTTCTTCTCCCGCATCGGCGACCAGACCCTGTTCTACGGCCGGGCGATCGCCGGCATACCGCACGCCGCCATGCACTACCGCAAGGAAGTGATTCGGCTCATCGCCGAGATCAGCATGGGCGCGGGCACGCTGGCCATGATCGGCGGCACGGTGGCCATCGTCGGATTCCTCACTCTCGCGGCCGGCGGAACCCTTGCGGTACAGGGGTATTCGTCGCTGGGCAACATCGGTATCGAGGCCCTGACCGGATTCCTGGCGGCGTTCATCAACGTGCGGATCTCCGCGCCCGTGGTGGCCGGCATCGGCCTGGCGGCGACCTTCGGCGCCGGGGTGACGGCGCAGCTGGGCGCGATGCGGATCAACGAGGAGATCGACGCCCTGGATTGCATGGGTATCCCGTCGGTGGAGTATCTGGTGTCCACCCGACTGGTTGCCGGCATGGTGGCCATCACACCCCTGTACTCGATCGCGGTGATCCTTTCGTTCATGGCCAGCCAGTTCGTGACGGTGGCCCTGTTCGGCCAGTCGGCCGGGCTGTACAACCACTACTTCACCACCTTCCTCAACCCGCTGGACCTGTTGTGGTCGTTCTTTCAGGCGGTGTTGATGGCGATCACGATCCTG
>JBAXUD010000406.1:0-3428 GCA_037129875.1 Mycobacteriaceae bacterium | reverse complement strand
CGTCGCCGATCACGTAGGACCCGGCGATCGTGTTGATGACGCCGTCGATCTGTTGACCGACGCCGCTGTGAATCCAGCCTTCGGTGGCGGTGTGAAGCGGCGTGTAGACGATCCGGTCGAACGCCGCGACAGGGGTGATCGGTGTCGAGGTTTGAGCAGCGCCGCCGGGCGCCGCGTCGGTCGGTGTCCGCGATGCCGAAACAGCCGCCGCGGATGCTGACGGCCTCGACGCCGGTGTCCTGTTGCCGGTGTCCCGGGGTGACGCGACGGCGCGGGAGGACACCGCTGCCGCCGGGCGATCGGCGGCCCGCGTCGCCGCTGCTGCCGGAAGAGAAGCCCTGCGGCCGGCCGAGTCCCGAGGTCGCGGACGAGCATTCGTTGTTCCGGTGTGGGAACCGTTCGCGCTGCGGGCGGCAGCGGTGGCAGTCGAGTCGCCGGTGTCTGCCGACGCTGCTCCCATTCCGGAGCCCAGGGCCATCCCGATCCCCAGCGCAATCGCCAAACCGCCAACCCGCCCGATGCAGGCCGAAGCTCTCATGAACTCTTCTATACGGGACAGGTGGCCCCCGCAGGGCCGTTTCCACCCGTGCTGAGCCCTTACCGACAGTCGACTGTCAAGGCGCGGATGATGTCCGGGGGATTCACCAGTAGCCGCACGGGAAACCGCCGTCTGGTCCGAAGCCGCATGGCACCGCGGGATTCTGCCCACCGCCGCCGGTCTGGGGGGAACTCTTCTGCAATGTGCCCACGCAGCTACCCAGTCGGCCCGGCAGACACGGGCCGTCGCCCGGCCCTCCGTAGCTCGCCCCCTGGCCGGACTGCGACCAACACATCCCGGTGACCGTATCCTCCAGTTGCCCCTCCGGACACGCCTGCGCCGGCGGCGCTGTGAGTAGCTGAGCCGACGTCAGCAGCCCGGCGAACGTCACAGCAAGCAGCACTCCGGACCCCTTGAATCCGTCTGCCAACGTCTTCTCCGTTCTCGGTCGGTCCGGGCGATCAGGACGGGGCGCTGATCTTGGTGTGGTCGGCGATGAACTTCGCCGCGTCGAGCACCGGCTGCTCCTCCCCCTTCGGGGCGTCAGCGTTGAGTTGCAGCACGAACAGGGCGTCCTTGCCGGGCACCACGATTGTCTGCTGGCCGACCACGCGCGGTTGGCCCTTCCGGACATAGGTTCCGGCGAAGTCCATGGCCGCAAATCCGCTGAGGGAATCCTTCCTCGGATCATGAAACGGTGTGAAGTCGGGCAATTTGTTCAACTGCCCCGGCGCGTACTCCAGGATCTTCGCCGGGTCGACGTCGCCGGTCAGCTTCGAGGCGATCGCGACAATGTACGGCGGATCCTGCGGATCCTTCGGCTTGTCGTAGACGATAGCGCCGTAGGCCCACTCGGGGGTCCGGTCCCCGGCACTGCTCCAGCCGGGCGGGAACGGGAATTCGATTTTCGGCGTGCCCGGTTCCCCACGCTTGAACCGCACTTCAGCGATCTTGTTGTCCGCGATGTACTGGTAGAGCGTGGTGGCGCCGGGATCCGACGCTCCGACCCGGACTGTCGGCGTGGACTGCGTCGTCGACGTGGACGCAACCTCGGTGCTGGGGGTGCAGCCAGCCAGGACGATGCTCAACGCAACCGCGCTCACCTGTGCCGCCGTCTTGATCTTCTTCATCAGGCCACCGTCCCCATGTCGCGTGTGCACACTGATTTTATCAACCCGGGAGAAAGCGCCCGGCCTCTTCGGCATCCATCCCGCAGTCAATTCGCCAGCGGCCGATGGAATACCGTCTCTGCAAGCATGCGTCGGATCCACGTTCGGTAGGCGGCCACGCTCCACCCGTCGCGGTGGGTGATCCGCAGGAAGGTGTCGACGCTCAGCAGAACGGCGGCCGTTTCGACGAGCTCCTCGAACGGGACGTCGCTTCGAACCCATCCGCGGTCGCGGTAGACCTCGAGGACTCGCCGGATTTGTAGGTTGATGCTGGCCAGCAAGCCCGTCAGGTAGCGATCCAGCTCGGGGTCGGAGCCGGCACCGGCGATGACCGCTGACGTCAGGTGAGCGCTACGTTCGTGTAGGCCCGTTATGAAGGTAGCGACGGAGTCCAGCGCCTCTTCGCGGTCGTGGACGGCCAGCAGTGTGCGGCCGGCTTCGACGTCGAGGATGTTTTCTTCGCCGATCACGCCTACCGCGGCGTATTCGTTCGCCGCGATCAGTAGGGCCGTCTTGGGCCCGTGGCCCTGGACGGTCAGGGCGGAGACGCCGGCGGCGTCGGCGATCTTCGCCAGGGTGGTGCGGGCGTAACCCTCGGCGGCGAACAGTTCCGCCGCGGCCGCGACGATCCGAGTGCGGGTCTGTTCCGCCTGCTGCCGGCGCAGTTCGGACCGGTACGGGCGGGACGTCTTGCCAGGTATTGACTTAGGCGGCACAGTAGTGAATATTACCAGAGCATAGTCAACGTGCTCGGCACAGCCCCGGAGGCGCACATGGCATCGATCATCATCGCCAGCATTCCGGTGCACGGCCACGTCACCCCGATGCTGACGGTCGCAGAGAGGTTCGTCGAACGCGGCGACGACGTGCGATTCGTCACCGGCTCACGCTTTGCCGACAAGGTCGCCGCCACCGGCGCGTCATTCGTACCGCTGCCTGCCGAGGCCGACTTCGACGACACGGCACTGGTCGAGCGCTTCCCCGAGCGCGCCACATTGACCGGCCTCAAAGCGGTCGCCTTCGACATCGAACACGTCTTTGTCCGACCCGCCAAGGCCCAGTACGCCACGCTGATCGCCGCCCTTGCCGCCCAACCTGCCGACGCCGTGCTCGCCGAACCCGTGTTCATCGGCGCCGCGTTCCTGCTCGGGCACCCGCGTCCGGCGCGTCCGGCCGTCGTCGTCTGCGGGGTCATCCCGCTGTGCATCGACAGCCGTGACACCGCTCCTTTCGGGATGGGACTGCCCCCGGCGCGCATCCTCAACCGCCACCGCAACACCGCACTGACGGCGCTTACCCGCCGGGTCCTGCGGCAGGCGAAACACATCGTCGACGATCTCCACCACGGTGCACGGCACGGACTGGCCGGGCGGGATGGGCGACTGGGGCCGCCGAGCCGACGCACTCGTCCAGTTCAGCGTTCCCTCATTCGAATACCTTCGTTCCGACGCGCCCCCTGAGCTCCGCTTTGCCGGGCCGCTGTTGGCCACCGGCTCACGGCCCCTCTCCCCGAGTGGTGGGGCGATCTCGACGAGCGCAGGCCCGTCATCCACGTCACCCAGGGCACGTTCGCCAACACCGACTACGAACAAGTCATCGCCCCAGCCTTGCAAGCGCTTGCAGACGAAGACGTTCTCGTTGTGGTCACGACCGGCGGCCGGCCGCTGCACACGCTGCCGCCGCTGCCGGCGAACGCCCGCGCCGCGACGTATCTGCCCTAT
>JBAXUD010000405.1:0-3441 GCA_037129875.1 Mycobacteriaceae bacterium | reverse complement strand
CGCACCCGCCGTCGCACCCGCCGTCGCGCCGGTCGCTCCGATCGCTCCGGTCGCCGCACCCGCCGTCGCGCCGGTCGCCCCGTCGGACCTGAGCGCCGCGGTGCTGAATCCGCTTCCGCTGCTGACCGCCCTGCCCTGACCCATTCGCCAGCGTTCGAGGGAGCCTGCCGTGCTGAACATCACCAAACTGGCCACCGGCCTGACCACCGTCGCACTGACCGTGGCGCTGAGCCCGGTCGCCGCGGCTGACCCGGCCATTCCGCTGGACCCGGGGCAGCTGCCCGGGATGCAGGCGGTGCAGAGCCTCAGCCCGGTGATTCAGCAGGCGGCAGCCAATCCCAAATCCGCGCAGGAACTGCTGCTGGCGGCGGCCGCCCAGCTGGCCGGCAACGCGACCACTCCGGAGGGCTCCCTGGCTCTCGCTCAGGCGGTCAGCAAGTTCGTCCAGGAGGGCGGCGCCGCGGGCTTCGCCCCGCCGGCGGCGGCAGTGGTATCCAATCAGGCCGGTGGCCCCGTCCACGGCGCGACGCCGCTGATGACTCCCGGTACCGGAAACGGCCCCATGCCGCTGGAACTGCACGTGCCGGCACCCGGCGCGGTGCCCGGTACCGAGGCTCACCTGCCGAGCGGGATCAATCCCGCGAACGCAGTCGGCCCGGCTGCCGAGGCCATGCCCGAGGTTCCCACGCCGGTGGCTGCCCCGGCTCCCCCGCCGGATGCGGCCGCGCCGGTGGCACTGGCGGCGCCCGGACCCGCGCCCGCGCCTTCGGCGGCAGCGCCGTATGACCCGGCAAAGCCCCCGACGCAGGACTTCCTGTATCCGTCGATCAGCAACGGGTGCCAGAAGGACGGTGGCAACGTCATCGCGACGGCGATCTCGGTCGCCGGTCCGGCCAAGATCCCCGCTCCCGGCCCCAACGCCGGGCAGATGGCCTACGTGTTCACCGCCGTGGGCACACCCGCGCCGGCAGCCGAGCAGAAACTGCCGCTCAACGTCACCTGGGTCAACCTGACCACCGGCAGGTCCGGCAGCGCCACCCTCAAGCCCAACCCGGCCATCAACCCGCAGGGCCCGACAACGCTGACCGCGATCGTCGATACCGGTTCGGGCAGCGTCATGTCGACGATCTTCGGCCAGGTGACCACGCTGGATAACCAGTGCACCTTCATGCCGACGATCGGCTCGTCCGTCGTGCCCTGACCCGGCACCGGGCTAGGCTGGAAACACCGGCGGCGAAGAGGGAGCGGACTGCGACTGTGGACGCACTGGAAACGATGGACGCATTGATGCTCGCCGGCGAAAGATTCGGCAGTGCAATGCATGTCGGTGTCCTGCTGATCCTCACTCCGCCGCGCGACGCGGACCTCAACGGCTACGTCGACCGGCTCTACCGGGACAGCCTGATCGCGGATCAGAAAGTCGATCCGCGGCTGCGTCGGCATCCCCACCGCGGTGCGGACACCGGAGGCATCTGGGCATGGCGCGAGGTCGACGAGATTGATCTTCGGGAGCATGTGCACCGGGTGACGTTGACGCCCGGGTCCGGCCCCAGCGACCTGTGGGAGCTGGTCTCCGAACTGCACGGCGGCCGACTCGACATGTCGGTGCCGCTGTGGACGAGTTACCTGATCGACGGTCTGCCCGACGGTCGTTTCGCGCTCTACATCAAGATCCACCACACGGTCATCGACGGTGTGGGCGGCCTGCGGATGATCAGCGAGTCGCTGAGCAGCGACCCGGACCTGCGCTCGTTGCCGCCGTTCTACGCCGACAAGGCGGCCGGGTCGCAGGAGCCCGAATCGGCCGGCGGCAATCGACCCCGCTTGCCGAGTCCTTTCGCCGCGGTGCGCGCAGTCGCCGACGCAGCCGCCGCCGGCCTCGACCTCACCCGCCGGGTGGCGTCCGCCGAACTGGCCAACATCATCGGCGCCATGGTGACCGACTCCGTCGTGCCGCCGTTCGATGCCCCGCAAACGCGATTCAACGCCAAGCTGGGACCGCGGCGTGCAGCCGCAGGCACCAGCCTGGACCGCGAGCGCATCCGCGCCGTCCAGGAGGCGGCTGACGTGACGGGCAATGACGTGGTGACCGCCCTGATCGCAGGTGCGTTGCGGGCATGGCTGCTCGAGCGCGATCAACTTCCGGAGCGCACCATGGTGGCCATGTGCCCGGTGTCGGTGCGCGATCGCGACGCCCTCGCCGAGGGAGAAAGCAACAGCGGCAATAAGTTCGGCCTCGGACTGTGTCCACTCGGCACCGATATCGCCGACCCGGTCGAGCGGCTGGCGTTCATCCATCTGGCGATGAAGAACATCAAAAAGCAGGTGGCTACCAGGGGATCCGACGCCATGCTCGCGGTCATGGGACCTGCGATCGGCTCGACGGTGGTACTGCCGCTGCTGCCGTTCAACAGCCTGCTGCCACCGAGTTGCAACATGGCCATCTCGAACGTGCCGGGACCGCGGGAGGAGATGTACTACAACGGCGCCCACCTCGACGAGATCTATCCGGTCTCGTCGGTTTTCGACGGGATGGGTCTCAACGTCACGGTGTGCAACTACGCCGGCAAGGTTGGGATCGGCTACGTCACCGACGCCGACGTGATGCCGCGCGTCGCCGAACTCATCCCGCTCACCGAGGCGGCGCTGGCCGAACTCGAGGCAGCCGTCGGCTTGGCGTAGCAACCGGCCGGCGACTGGCTCAGTAAGCCATGAACAGAATGTGCTCCCGCTCGTAGTGCATATCGGGGTGCGCCTCGGCGAGGTGGGCCTGGGCGAGCTCGACGAGCTCGTCCTCGTCCTTACCCCGGATCGCCTCGCCACACGGGCAGTTCAGATGGGTCTTCACGTCTTCTCCTTCGGAGCAGCCTTGGCCGCGTCTAACTGCTCAGGCCTTCGCCTTCGCTGCCTTCATCTTCTTCTTATACGCCCGCACCTGATCCAGCGAACCCTTGTCCACCACATCGGCAACCGACATGTGCGTGCCGGCCTTGCCGTAGTCGCCGGCTGCCGCCCGCCAGCCCGTCGGCGTCACCCCGTACTGCTTGCCCAGCAGGGCGAGAAAGATCCTGGCCTTCTGCTCCCCAAAACCGGGTAGCGCCTTCAGCCGGCGCAGCACCTCCGCGCCGTCGGGATCACCCTGGGTCCACAGAGCGGCGGTGTCCCCGCCGTAACCGTCGACGATCTCGCGGGCAAGGTCCTGGATCCGCTTGGCCATCGAGCCCGGAAAGCGGTGCACTGCAGGGCTTTCCGCACACATCGCGGCGAATCTCTCCGGGTCGTAGTCGGCGATTTCGCGGGGATCGATCCCGCCCAGCCGGTCGGCGATCTTGCGCGGACCGGCGAAGGCCACCTCCATCGGAATCTGCTGATCAAGAAGCATGCCGACCAAAAGGGCAAACGGGTTTTCGCTCAAAAGGTGGTCGGCTTCACTATCGCCGG
>JBAXUD010000404.1:0-3444 GCA_037129875.1 Mycobacteriaceae bacterium | reverse complement strand
GCCGATCTGACCTGGCTGTTGTCGAACTGGACGTGTGTATTCGGGACGCCGGCCTGCCAGGGCACCGTCAAGGGCCGCCCCGACGACGGCTGCTGTTCGCACGGCGCCTTCCTATCCGACGACGACGACCGCGCCCGTCTCGACGATGCCGTAGAGAAGCTCACCGACGAGGACTGGCAGTTCCGCGACAAGGGGCTCGGGCCAAAGGGCTACCTGGAGATGGACGAGTACGAGGACAAGCCGAATCTTCGGACCCGGAAGTACAAGGGCGCCTGCATCTTTCTCAACCGGCCGGGCTTCGCCGGCGGCATCGGCTGCGCCCTGCACAGCAAGGCGCTGGAACTGGGCGTGGAGCCCCTGAGCATGAAACCCGAAGTGTGCTGGCAACTCCCGATCCGGCGCAGCCAGGAATGGGTGACCCGGCCCGACGGCAGCGACATTCTCAAGACCACGATCACCGAGTACGACCGGCGCGGGTGGGGTGAAGGCGGGGAGGACCTGCACTGGTACTGCACCGGGGACCCCGCCGCGCATGTCGGTACGAAACCGGTGTGGAAGTCCTACGCGCCGGAACTCACCGAACTGCTCGGCGCGACGGCCTATGCCGAGTTGGCGGCACTATGCAAGCGGCGCAGTGGTTTTCCGCTGATCGCCGTGCACCCGGCGACGCGGGCGGCGCAGTAGATCACAGCCTTCGCGCTGTCGCTGGGCAACAGCTGCGACTAAGGCGGCGGCGCGGCTCGGCGAGGTGGAGTGCGACTCGCCAACGAGAGCGGCTAAGCCGGCTCCAATCCGGCCGCATTCCCGGCCTTTCGGGCAGCGGGTAAACCCTCACGCAGTAGACCGGCGACATCGTCCCAGGAGGCTTCTGCGGCGAGGCCCTGCACACCAGCCTCACCCATCGTTCGTGCGGCCTCGGGGTCGGTGAGGACTCGAATCAGGGCGTGGGCGAGTGCCTCGGGATCGTCCGGGTCGACGAGCAGACCGGAGACCCCGTCTCGGACCACAGCGGGGATGTCACCCACCCGCGTTGCCACCACCGGTCGGCCCATGGTGTGCGCCAGATGCGCTACGCCGGACTGCGAGCTGCGCTTGTAGGGCAGCACGACACACCGCGCCCGCGCGAAGTAGGGCGCCACCTCGGGAACCGGTACGTACCCGGTGTGCAAACTCACCCCGGGCAGCCCCGCGACGCGCGATCGCAGCAGCGACTCGTCGACGTCGGCACTCAGCGCCCCGACGATGACCAATTCCGCGTCGGGGACCTTGGCTCGCACCGTCGGCCACGCGTCGCACAACGTGTCGATGCCCTTGTACGCGGTGATGGTGCCGAACGACAGCGCGACCGGCCCGGTGGTCTCCACGCCGGGCATCACGGTGGTGGCGAAGATGCCCTCGTCGCCGTGCGGGATCACGAATACCGGCGCGTCGATCGGCCAGGTCTCGGTCAGGATCTTGCGGGCCGAGTCGCCGAGGACGAAGGCGACGTCCAGGTCGGCATACGCCCTGGCCAGCGCGCGGTTGGTGACGCCGGACGTTTTGTACATCCCGTCTTGTCCCGGTTGCTCGACCAACGGACGTGGCTCATGAGCCACGATGGCCAGCACCGCTTTCGGCAGCACCTTTCGCACCGCATGCACGCCCCACCCGTCGACCGGGAACCGCCACGCAGACCACATGACGACGTCCGGCCGGGTACGGAAAAGGTGCGCGAGCAGCACGGCCCACGCAGCGGAATGCTGCCCGGCCCGGATCACCCGGCGTGCCCGTCTCCACCAGCCGGGGGCGTCGGCGCCGGCCGTCGGGTGCCAGGTCGGCAGGATGCTGCGCACCCGGCAGCCGGGCTCGCGGGAGCGCAACTCCGGTGACGGCCCGGTGATCAGCTCGACATCGTCGCCGGCGCGGGCCAACGCCTCCCCCAGTTGCAGCGAAAACTGGAACAGTCCGCCCGATGGCGGAAACTCCACCAGCGCGACACGGCGCCGAATCGGCTCGCCGCTGACCACCCGTTCGTATAACGCGCGCAGATTCTTCACCCAGACATCGGCGCTGAAGCGGTCCACATACCGCTGCCGGGTGGCCTGGCGCATCGCCGCCAGGGCCTCGGCGTCGGCGCGGATCATCCCCGCCATATCGGCCATCCCGGCACTCAGCGCGGCGGGCTGCCCGGCCTCGACCAGCAACCCGCACCCGGGTCCCACGATATCCGGGATGCCCCCGACGTCGGTCGCCACGATCGGCCGGCCGGCGGCCAGTGCCGAGATCAGGGAGGTCGGTAGGGCGTCCTCCAGGGAGGGCTGGACGACGAAGTCGGATGCGGCGATCAGATCGGCGACGTCACGGCGAAAACCCAGAATCCGAATCCGTTGCTGCAGGAAAGGATCGGAGGACACCGCCGAACGGATGGTCTCCAGCAGCGGGCCGTCGCCGGCCATGGCCACCACCAGGGGAAGACCCGCGGGCAGCAGGCGTACCGCCTCCAGCAGGTCGGCGTGACCCTTCTCGGGGCGCATCAGGCTGGCGCAGACCGCCAGCACAACGTCCTGGGGAACGTCGATCTCGGCGCGGACCGTCGCCCGGTCGCGGGTCACCTGCGGCTCGGCAACCCCGTTGGGCAACACCACGACCGGTGCCGTCGAGCCGGCGTATTGCGCATACCAACGCCGTTGGGCGCTGGAAAGGGCGATCACTGCTTTGGACAGGTATCGGCGACCGACCACCGCGGACTTGACGCGCAACCGGTGCATCCGGGATGTCGGGATGTCGATGACATGCAGCGTCGACACCGAAGGAACTCCCACCAGTCGGGCGGCGATACCGCCGACCAGGTCCGCGTGCTTCAGATGGGTATGCACGATGTCGACGCGTTCGTCACGGAACACGGTGGCCAATCCCTTGATCGCGGTGGGATCGTAACGCCCGGTGTGCATTTCGTAGACGGTGACGCCATGCGCACGCAGCAGAGGCACCACGCGATTGTCTGTTCCGGTCTCGGATTCAGCGTCGGACAGGCCTACCACGACAAGGCGAATGCCGGCCGCCGGCGCGGAGCGGGCAAGTTCGACCAGTACCGTCTCGGCTCCACCGGAGCCGAGGGAGTGAATGACGTGCGCCGCCGTCAACAGCGCCGGGGAGCCGCTCCGGTCAAGCGCGCTCATCGATCACCTCCCGGTATAGGGCCTCGAGCCGGTTCACCCAGGTCCCCATGGAGTACTTCTCCTCGGCCATGACCCGGCCGGCCTCGCCGTATGCCGCCGCCCGCACGGGATCTCCGATGGTGTCCAGCAGCGCCTGGGTCAGCGCGGGCACGTCGCGCATCGGAACCAGGCGGCCGGTGACCCCGTCGACCACGATCTCACGTGTCCCGCCGGCGTCGGTCGCCACGACCGGCAGCCCACAGGCGCCCGCCTCGATGAGGGCGGTCGGGAGCGCTTCGTCTACGGA
>JBAXUD010000403.1:0-3445 GCA_037129875.1 Mycobacteriaceae bacterium | reverse complement strand
CTCGTTGAACGGTGTAGCGACATCGACCTGATCCGGGCTGCAGCCGACGTTGGTGACGAGGTAGTCGACCAGCCAGTGACGGAGGTCGGCCTCCTCATCACCGGTTGGGGTCATGCAGCGTTATCCATTCTCAGGAACTCACCTCGGCGGTACAGCTGCCCGCACGACGACCGGCGGATCTTGCCGCTGGTGGTGATGGGGATCGACCCGGGTGACACCAGCACCAGGTCGTCTACCCGCAGGTTGTGCAGCTTCCACACCGCGTTCGCAACCTGGTGCTTCACCGAGTCCATATGCGCGGGCTTGACCTCGACGATGGCGACCAGGTTCTCGGATGCTTCGTCCTCGACGGCGATCGCGGCGACCCGGCCGCCGGTGATATCGCGGATGGTGGCCTCGATGTCTTCGGGGTAGTGGTTACGCCCGTCGACGATCAGCAGATCCTTGAGCCTGCCCATGATGAACAGCTCGCCGTCGGAGATCGTCCCCAGGTCACCGGTGCGCAGCCACGGACCGGCCGGGGTGCCCGGGGACGGGTTGTTGATGCGGGCGCGGAAGACCTTGGTGGTCTGTTCGGGCTTGCGCCAGTAGCCCAGCGCGACGTTGTCGCCGCGGGTCCAGATCTCGCCCATGGTGCCGGCGGGCTGCTCGAGGCCCGTCTCCGGGTCAACGATGCGAACCTGGTAGGCCAGCGGCGGGCCGTAGCTGACGAGTTGGGTGCCGCTCTCGTGCCCGGAATCGCAGCGACCGGCGACTCCGCCGGACAGCTGCTGCAGATCGAAGCGCGCCGTGCGGACGGTGTCCGAGATCGGCGGCGAGGCCACGTAGAGCGTCGCCTCGGCCAGACCGTAGGAGGGCCGGATGACCTTCTCGGTGAGCCCGAACTTGGCAAACCGGTCGATGAACCGCTTGACGGTGCCGACATGCACCCGCTCCGCCCCGCTGAGAATCCCGCGCACGCGGCTGAGATCGAGGCCCTCCATATCGGCGTCGGAGGTCCGGCGCGCGGCCAGGTCGAAGGCGAAGTTGGGTGCGCCGGAGAAGCACAGCGGGTTCTGGGCCATCAGCTGCATCCAGCTCGCGGGCTTGGACAGGAACGCCAGCGGGCTGGTCAGCACCGCGTCGCAGCCGGTCACCAGCGGTGAGCAGACACCCATGATCAGGCCGAGGTCGTGGAAGAAGGGCAGCCACGACACCACCGAGGTCTCCTCGGGCACCACGCCGCCGAACTCGCTGAAGTAGTCACCGATGACCTGCTCGATGTTGCTGGTCACGTTCCGGTGCGAGACGACCACGCCGGCCGCCGTGCGGGTCGAGCCAGAGGTGTACTGCAGGTAGGCGGGTCCGTGGCGCGAATCGTCGGTCTCGTCGAGTGTGCGGGAGGGGGCGACGTCGACGATGTCGACCTCGATGACGGTGGGGGCCGGCCGGCCGGCGCGCGGGTTGGCGTACTTGTTGACATCGGCGACCGCCGCCGAGGTGGTCAGCAGGACCGATGGCGCGCTATCGTCCAGCGCGGATTCCACCCGATGGTCGTGTACGCCGAACATCGGAACCGACAGCGGTACTGCGATCAGGCCGGCCTGCAGCGACGCGTAGAAGGCGACGACGTAGTCGAGCCCCTGCGGGGCCAGGATCGCCACCCGGTCACCCTTGGTGGCAGTCCGCCGCAACTCCTCGGCCAGCGAGAGCACGCGGCGATAAAGCTGGTTCCAGGTCAGGCTTTCGGGGTGGCCCGTTCCGAGTATCGCGCCGTCCATGAACGTGAAGGCCGTGGCGTCGCCCTGGGTGGTCGCCTGGTGGCGCAGCAACGCAGGCAGCGTCAACTCGGTGTCCGGCATGGGTATACAGCCTCAATTCGTTTCTCTGTGGCTCGAGCGAGTTTCACTAGCGCTTCAGGCGAACACAGTCAGGGACCCCGGAGATCGCTGGCAGAGAGAACGACGCTATTCTCCGCGATGCGGGCGTGCCACCACGTTACCAGGCACACGACGGTGGTGACCTGTCAGCAAACCAAACTTCATACCATCTCGATATGCACTGCCTGCGGCCAGATGCAAGTGTGAGATTCACCAGCAACGATCAGATCGGGATCAGATCGGGATCAGCCCGTGCTTGCGCGCAACCCGCTGAATCTGCTTGTCGCGCAACAACCGCATCGACTTGCGCAGCATCAGCCGGGTCTGGTGCGGCTCGATGACGGCGTCGATGAAACCGCGCTCCGCGGCGACGTACGGGATCGCCATGTTGAGGTTGTAGCCCTCGATGAAATCGGCGCGGATCTTCTGCACCTCGGGGGCGGTCGGATCGGGGAACCGCTTCACCAGAAGCTGGGCCGCCCCCTCGGCGCCGATCACGGCGATGCGCGCCGTCGGCCAGGCGAAATTCATGTCGGCGGTGAGCTGCTTGGAGCCCATCACCGCGTACGCCCCGCCGTAGGACTTGCGGATCGTCAGCGTCACCTTGGGTACGTCGGCTTCCACCACCGCGTACAGGAACCGGCCGCCGCGCTTGATGATGCCGTTCTTCTCCTGCTCCACACCGGGCAGGAAGCCGGGGGTGTCGACGACGAAAACCAGTGGCACATTGAAGGAGTCGCAGAACCGCACGAACCGGGCGGCCTTGTCGGAGGCCTCGTTGTCGATGGCGCCGGACATGTGCATCGGCTGGTTGGCGACGATTCCGACCGGCCGGCCGTCGACCCGGGCGAAGCCGGTGATGATGGCCTGCCCGGCCTGAGCGGCGACGTCGAGGAAATCGCCGTCGTCGAAGATCCGGATCAGGATCTCGTGCATGTCGTAGGCGGTGTTGTCGGCGTCCGGCACCAGGCTGTCGAGTTCAAGATCGTGCGGGGTGATCTCCGGCTCCAGTCCGGGGTTGATCACCGGCGCGTCGTCAAAGGTGTTGGGCGGCAGGAAGTCAAGGAAGTCACGCACGTAGGCGAAGGCGGCCTTCTCGGAGTCGACGACCTGGTGGATGTTGCCGTAGCGGGCCTGATAGTCAGCCCCACCCAACTCGTCGAGGGACACGTCCTCACCGGTGACGTCCTTGATCACGTCGGGTCCGGTGACGAACATGTAGCCCTGGTCGCGCACCGCGACCACCAGATCGGTCTGGATCGGTGAGTACACCGCACCGCCGGCGCACTTGCCGAGGATGATCGAGATCTGCGGCACCACGCCGGAGAGCAGTTCGTGGCGGCGGCCGAGTTCGGCGTACCAGGCCAGCGAGGTCACCGCGTCCTGAATGCGCGCTCCGCCGGAGTCGTTGATGCCGACGATCGGGCAGCCCACCATCGCCACCCACTCCATGAGCCGGGCCACCTTGCGGCCGAACATCTCTCCCACTGACCCGCCGAACACGGTCTGGTCATGGGAGAAGACGCCGACGGGGCGGCCGTTGATGGTGCCGTGGCCGCAGACCACGCCGTCGCCGTAGAGGGCAT
>JBAXUD010000402.1:0-3454 GCA_037129875.1 Mycobacteriaceae bacterium | reverse complement strand
GCGACGATCACCGAGTCCCACGCGACGTCGGCCTTGACCATCGCGACGCGATTCTCGATGGCGCGCAACGCCGTTGACGCCGCGCGCACATCGGCGACGGAGGCGAAGTCGATACTGGGCGCCAGGATCATCTGCGCCCCGTTGCGCGCCACCTTGCGGGCCGGGCCGTCGGGGAAGTCGATGTCGAAGCAGATGATCATGCCCAGCACACCCTGCGGCGTGGCAGAAGTCGGGTAATCCTTTCCGGGGCTGAACTTCTCGCCCTCGACGATCACCCGCTTGGTCTTGTAGTAGACCAGCTGCACGTCGCCCTGCGGGCTCCACAGCAGGCCGGTGTTGGGCGCGGCGCCGTCGGTGGCGTCGGGGGTGAAGCCCATCGCCAGGTACACGCCGGTCTGGCGGACCAACGCGGGAATCCAGTCGGTGCGGGTCACCCTTGGGTCGTAGTTGAGCGTCTCCTCCGGCCAGACAACGACTTTGGCGCCCTTGGCGGCGGCCTCACGCGTCATCGCGCTCAGTTGGGCGATCTGGTCGGCGATGCGCTGTTCCTCGGTGCGCCCCGGGGTGACGTTCCCGGCGGAGATCAGGGTGCCCGGTGTCGCGTTGTCCAGTCCGGGTTGCACCGCCGCGACGCGTACCTGCGGTCCCATCCGGTTCGTGACGTCGCGATAGATCAGCAGGCTGGCGGCGGTCCAAACCGCCACGGCCGCAACCGGAATCGCGATCGACAACGTCAACACCCGACGGGGGACCGGGACGGCGGCCAGTCCGGGCCGGGCCCGGTCGATCAGCGCGATGACCGCCAGCGCCACCGCGGCGTTGACGACGTGGATCAGCAGGCTCAGCGCCGGGGTGCCGGTGATGCTGACCGGCTGAACCAGCTGGGGGATCGGGGCCAGCCGGTAGGCGATCCACATGTAGGTGCCGAAGATCTCGTTGTTCTGGACGAACAGGTCGATGGCCACCCAGATCAGCGGAAGCTGCACGACGAACCAGCGGTAGTTGCTGCGTTCGGCGAAGGGCCGCAGGAACATTCCGATGCCGAAGCCGACGATCGCCGCGCCGATGCCGATCCCGATGATCGGGCCGATCGACAGCACCGACCTGGCGTGCAGGAACAGCGCGAAGTAGTAGGCGCCGAACGCGATGGCCACCGCCAGCGCGCTCCACCGCCGCGGCAGCACCCGGTACTGCGCCACGTACATGGGCACGAACGCCACGAAGGTCAGCCACCACAGGTTGCCGAAACTCGGCCAGATGACGACGAGCAGTGCCGCGCTGAGCAGAGCGAGGAGCGCACCCCCGGCCAGTCGCCGATTCATGGGCGAAAGCTACAGGATCGGTTCCGGTTCGGCGAACCCCGGAATCAGCCGCTCAGCCATCTCCCGGACATGCACGTGGCAATCCAGCTGACACGAGATCGCGACGTTGGAGGCGATCACCCGCAGTGGGATCGCCAGGCCGGCCGGCAGGTCCATCTGGCGGGCCACCTTCAGGTTCTGCGGGGTGCGTTCCATGTTGGCGGCGGCGTGCTTCTGCAGCCATTTGCGGGTGTAGTGGAACACCGGCACCTGCACGGGCTCGACGTACTGGGCCAGCATCTCGTCGATGTCAGCGACCGAGACCTGTTCGCCCTTCTGGACGAAGCCCACCTTCTCCATGGTGGGCAGCAGCAGGTCGTAGTTCCGTTCCATGGCCAGCCGGATCATCATGCCCATCTCGATCGGCAGGCCGTCGGGCAGTGGGGCCACCGCGCCGAAGTCGATCACGACCATCCGGCCGTCGTCCTTCAGCATGAAGTTTCCGGGGTGGGCGTCGCCGTGCATCATGCCCACCCGGGACGGGGCGTCGAAGGTCAGCTCGAAAAGCCTTGTGCCGCAGAGGTCCCGCTCGTCTTGGGTGCCGGAGCGGATGATCTCTGCCAGCGGCTTGCCCTCGATCCACTCGCTGACGACCACCTTCGGCGCGCTGCCGACGACGTGCGGGATCGCGAAATGCGGATGTCCCTCGTAGGCCTTGGCGAAGGCCCGCTGATTGTTGGCCTCCAGCCGGTAGTCCAGTTCCATCTCGGTGCGCTCGACGAGTTCGTCGACCACGCTCTGGACGTCGGCGCCGGGGGCCAGTTGCCTGAGCACGCTGGTGAGCCGCCGCATGGTCTTGAGGTCGGCGCGCAACGCCTCGTCGGCGCCGGGGTACTGGATCTTGACGGCTACGTCGCGGCCGTCGCGCCACACGCCCCGGTGCACCTGACCGATGCTGGCCGAGGCCACCGGATCGTCGTCGAAGGAGCTGAACCGGTCGCGCCACTTGGTGCCCAGCTGCGCATCGAGCACCCGGTGCACCTTGGCGGCGGCCAGCGGCGGGGCGTCCTTCTGCAGCTTGGTCAGCGCCTCGCGGTAGGGCTCGCCGAACTCCTCGGGGATGGCGGCTTCGAGCACCGACAGCGCCTGGCCCACCTTCATGGCCCCGCCCTTGAGCTCGCCCAGCACCGAAAACAGCTGGTTGGCGGCTTTCTCCATGAGTTCGGCGTTGACGTCGTCCTTGGACTTGCCGGTCAGTCGTTTGGCTGCGCCCAGCGCGGCCCGCCCCGCCATGCCGACCGGAATGCTGGCCAGCTTGGCGTTGCGACGGGCGCTTCCGCGCTTGATGTCATCAGCCACGTGCTCCATCATCCCCGAAGAGCCTGGTAGGTCAACGGTGCGGGGACTTCTGGTCTCCTGCGGGGGAGTGGCCCCGTCCGGAACCACTAATACTTTTGCCCACCTTCGAGCGACAACGCCGCTAACTCCTCGCGCATCGCGACCACCCGCCAGATGATCCGGTGCTCGGTGGAGCGCGGCATCGCCCCGGCGGTGTAGAGGCCCCGGCCCCGGCGCCGGACCCTGTCTCGCTGGCGCTCCCAGCGCAGTGCATCCGAGATCGTCTTGGACGGCCGTCCCTCGACGGCGAACCCCCACCGAAGCAATCCGTCGGCGAGTTCTGGGATGGTCGCCGGACCGATAAGTTGGACCAGCCGGACCAGGGCGTAGCGCAGTTCTATGCCGCGCAGCACGAGTAGTGGGCTCTCATCCATAGCGGCACCGTCATTCGTAGCGGCACTGTCATTCATGGCAACACCGTGCATTCATGGCAACACCGTGGCACCCGACACCGACACATCGGCGGTTGTCGCTCCGAGGTGGGCAAAAGTGTTAGTGCTTCCGGCGCAGGGGGCCGGCCCAGAACGCGCACCATTAAGGTGTCCGCTGTGCATCAGTCGCCGTGGTCGGACCGCGAACGCGAACTGTTGGCGGTCACCCTGCGACTGCTGCGCCAGCACGGCTACGACGGGCTGACCGTCGACGACGTGGCCGCCGAGGGCCGGGCCAGCAAAGCCACGGTGTACCGAAGTTGGCCCACCAAAGCAGAACTCGTGCTCGCCGCGTTCATCGAGGGCATCCAGCAGGACGACGAC
>JBAXUD010000401.1:0-3460 GCA_037129875.1 Mycobacteriaceae bacterium | reverse complement strand
GTGGGCGGTGTTCTTCGGCCGGTTCATCGCGCTGCTGCGGATCCTGGCCGGGCCGTTGGCCGGCGCACTACGCATGCGCTACCCGCATTTCCTGGCCGCCAACGCATCCGGGGCGATCTGCTGGGCCGGCGGCACCACCGCTGTGGTGTACTTCCTGGGCTTGGCCGCCGAGAAATGGCTGTCCCGGTTCTCCTGGGTGGCTCTGGTGCTGGCGGTCCTGCTCGGTGTCGTCATGACGCGGCTGCTCAAGGAGCGCACCGGCAAACTCATCGCCCAACTGGAGTCCGAACACGACTGGGAGTCCCTACGGCAGGCCCGGTGAGATCAGGAACGAGGGACCAGTTGCACTCCCGCGCTGCGCATCCCGGCCAGAGCCGCTGCTGTCGAGTCCGGCGACACACCTGCAGTCAGATCCGTCAGCACCCGGGTCCGCAGGCCGGCCCGGGCAGCGTCCTCGGCGGTGGCGCGCACACAGTAATCGGTGGCGATGCCGACGATGTCCACCTCGTCGACTCCGCGGTCCTTCAGCCACGCAGCCAGACCCGCGCCGTTGGCAATGCCCTCGAATCCGCTGTAGGCAGCGGCATACTCGCCTTTGCGGAATACCGCTTCCACTGCGCTGGTATCGAGCTGCGGCGCGAAGTCGGCGCCCGTGGTGCCCGCCGCGCAGTGCCGCGGCCAGGAGTCGACGAAATCGGGATCATCGGAGAAGTGGCCGCCCGGGTCGATGTGGTGGTCCTGGGTGGCGATCACATGGTCGTACCCGTGCTTGCTGGCCAGCAGGTCGGTGATCGCGCGCGCGACCGCCGTCCCGCCGGTGACTGCCAGCGACCCACCCTCGCAAAAATCGTTCTGAACATCGACGATGAACAGTGCCCGCATGCCGACAAACCTAGGCTCATTTCACGAGGGAACCAATGACAACGTTCGACTTCTTCGAAGCCTCAGAGTTGCCGGTCCCGGCGATCACGTCCACGCAGGCGGCGCAGATCGCCGCGACCCACTTCGGCCTGGACGCACGGATCACCGCACTCGGCAGTCAGCAGGACGCCAACTTCCTGCTGCACGAACCCTCCGGCGCGCCGGTCGGGGTACTCAAGATCGCCAACCCCGCCTTCCGCCGGGTCGAACTGGAGGCCCAGGATGCCGCCGCGGCCTTCATCGCGGCCGCCGAGGGTATGCGCACAGCGGCAAATCTGGAACTCGCCGGTTCTGCACCGATCGCCGAGATCGACAGCGGTGGAACGCTATTCGCCCGAGTCATCCGATTCCTCCCCGGTGGGACGCTCGACGAAGACGTGTACCTGAGCCCCTCCCGGGTGGCAGCCCTCGGCGAGCTGGCCGGCCGAACCTGCCGGGCGCTTTCCGCGTTCGACCACCCCGGCGTCGACCGGGTCCTGCAATGGGATCTGCGGCATGGGCTGCGCACCGTTGAGGTACTCGCGCCGCACGTCACCGATGCGCACCGGCGGCAGGCCGTCCAATCAGCCTCCGCCGCGGCCTGGCGGGTGGTGGCCGACCTCGCTGATGACCTTCCGGTGCAGGTGATTCACGGCGATGTCACCGGCGATAACGTGGTGTGCGACACCAGCGGACTTCCCGACGGCATCATCGACTTCGGGGATCTGACCCGCTCCTGGACGGTGGCCGAACTGGCCGTCGCCGTCGCGTCCGTGCTGCGGCACGAAGGCGGCGAGCCGGCCACGACGCTCCCCGCCATCGGCGCTTTCCACGCGGTTCGCCCGCTGGGACCGGCGGAGATCGAGGCACTGTGGCCACTCGTCGTGCTGCGCGCCGCCGTGCTGGTGGTCAGCGGTATTCACCAGTCCTCGATCGACGCCGACAATGCCTATGCCAGTAACTCGCTCGACAATGAATGGCGAACCTTCGAGCGCGCCACCCAGATTCCCATCGAGGTGATGACGGCCCAGATCCGCCACGCATTGGGCGTGGCGAATCCGGCCGGGCAGATCGCCGGCGAGGCAGCGCTGATCGATGGCCTGGGCCCACAGGATGTGGTCCGCCTGGATCTGTCGGCGGAGTCCGATGACATGGATGGCGGGGCCTGGCTGGAGCCGGACTGTGCGGAGCGACTGGCCCGCGGCGCCCTCGCCGCCGGGGCCGGCGCGGCGGTCACCACATTCAGCCAGTGCTGGTTGAGCCGGTCGACCACGCTGAGCCAGACATCCCCCGCCACCGTGGCGACCGGGATCGAGCTGTGGCCGAGCCGCCCGCTGAGACTGATCGCGCCCTGGCCGGGTTCGGTCACGGTGGACGAGAGCAGCGGCGCGGTGACGCTGACCGGGACCGCCGGCACGCTGGAGTTCCGGGGCGCACTGCGTCCGGCCGGCCCGGGCGGACACGACGTCGAAGCCGGAGACGCACTTGCGAGTGTTGAGGGCCTGGTGTGGATTCAGGTCCGCCGCCAGGGCAGCGGGGAGGTGCCGCCGTTCGTCCGGCCGGAGTACGCAGCCGGCTGGCTGGCGCGGGTAAGCGACCCCGCGGTGCTGCTGGGCCTGCCTCCCGCCGCCGGCCTCGCCGATGACAGCCTGGCGCTGCGGGCGCGGCGCTCCCGGGCCTTCGCCGAGGTACAGGAGCACTACTTCGACCATCCGCCGCGCATCGAGCGCGGCTGGCGCGAGCACCTGATCGCCACCGACGGCCGCAGCTACCTCGACATGGTCAACAACGTTGCGGTCCTGGGTCACGGGCATCCCGCGGTGGCCGACGCGGTGGCGCGGCAGTGGCGGCGGCTCAACACCAACTCCCGGTTCAACTACGGCGCCGTGGTGGCGTTCTCCGAGCGGCTGGCCGCGACCCTGCCCGAACCGCTGGACACCGTCTTCCTGGTCAATTCCGGCTCGGAAGCCGACGATCTGGCGTTGCGGCTGGCGATGGCGACGACCGGCCGCCACGACATCGTCGCGGTCGCCGAGGCCTATCACGGCTGGACTTACGCCACCGATGCGATCTCGACGTCGATCGCCGACAACCCCAACGCGCTGGCGACCCGGCCGTCGTGGGTGCACACCGTGCCCTCCCCCAACGCCTACCGGGGTGAACACCGTGGAATCGAGGCCTCCAAGTACGCGCCGGAGGCGGTGGCGATCATCGAAGGCCTTGCGGCCCAGGGCCATCCGCCGGCCGCATTCATCTGCGAACCGTTCTACGGCAATGCCGGCGGTATGGCGCTGCCCGACGGCTACCTCAAAGCGGTGTACGCGGCCGTACACGCGGCCGGCGGTCTCGCCATCGCCGACGAGGTTCAGGTGGGCTACGGCCGCACCGGGCGCTGGTTCTGGGCCTTCGAACAGCAGGGCGTGGTGCCCGACATCGTCTGCGTCGCCAAGGCGATGGGCAACGGCCAGCCGCTGGGGGCGGTGATCACCACCAAGGCGATCGCCGACGCCTACCGCTCCTGCGGCTACTTCTTCTCCTCGGCCGGCGGCAGCCCGGTGTC
>JBAXUD010000400.1:0-3477 GCA_037129875.1 Mycobacteriaceae bacterium | reverse complement strand
TCCGGTGTCGGCGCAGTGGGCCTCGTGGGCGTTGCATCGGTCCTGCCTGCTGGGCTGCTTTCCCCGGCTCTGGGCTACATCATCGACCGGTATGCCGGCGAACGCGTGCTCACCGCAGTGCTGACGCTCCGCTTCCTCGCCGTGGCGTTCTCCGCGGTGTCAGCGGCGTTCTTTCCGTCGGTGGCAGTCGTCGTTGTGATTGCCGTCGCAGAAGGAATCGCGACCTTGTTCGTGCGTCCGACGACCGCAGCGTTGCTTCCATCTGTGACAGCGCGCCCCGACGATCTCGTTCGGGCCTATGCCTGGATGGGCACGGCCGAGAACATCGGGATCTTGATCGGACCGGTCTTTGGCGGACTTCTTCTTGCGACGGCCACGCCGGCCGTCGCAATGACCACCGCCGCGGTGCTCGCGCTGGTTTCCGCGATCGCCGCCACCCGAGTGCGGGTCGACTTCACCAAGCTCACCGAAGTCACTCCGGCAACTGGTTTTCGGCAGGTATACGCCGACGTGATCGATGGGGTTCGCACTGCGGGCGGGCGCGATGTGCGCGCGGTCGTCCTCGTCACGGTCTTGGTGTCCGCCGCAGTGGGAGCCAGCGACGTTTTCGTCGTTCCATTGGCGATCGACCTGCTTCGGTGGGGCGATGCCGGGCCCGGAATCCTCATGGCGGTCATTGCCGCCGGCGGACTGCTCTCCAGCTTCGGGCTCGGCGTGATCGGGCAACGCCGGCTGGGGCCATGGTTCGTCATCGCGGGCATCACCATGGGAATCGGGGTCACGGTGATGGCCGCCGCTCCCCAGCCTGTTGCCGTGGTCGCCGCCATCATGGCATTCGGCGCAGGCGGGGCACTGGTGACGACGGCTAGTCAGGTCCAAATACAGAGTCTGGCGCCGTTGTCCGCGAGTGGTCGCGTGCTGAGCACGTTGGAGGGTCTCGTTTGCCTCGCCCTGGCGGCCGGAGTATCGACAACAGCGCATCTGATCGAACGATGGTCAGTGCGACAGAGCCTTCTCGTTCTCGGCGCGATCATTCTGATGGGCACGGTGCTGCTTGCCTGGGCTGTGTTGCGAGTTGACGCCAAGGTCGCGACCGCGCGCGAACGGATCGCGACCCTCGACCGCATCGAGCTGTTCGCGCCCCTGCCCAACGCCCTGCGTGAACGCATCGCGACGCAGATCGAGTGCGTCAATGTCGTTGCCGGACAAGTCGTGATCTACCAGGGCGAATATGCAGACACTTTTTATCTTGTCGAATCTGGCGAGCTGGAGGTGTCGGTCGACGGTCAGCACGTCAGACACTTCGGCCCCGATGACTTCTTCGGCGAGCTTGCGCTGCTTGCCGACACTCCGCGCACAGCGACCGTGCGCGCCGCGACAGATTGTCACCTGTGGGCCTTACCGCGGCGAGCATTCCTCACCGTGCTGACCGGCTTTCCCGCGACAGGTCATGTCATCACCGCTGCGTCCGCCCAACGGGAGGGGCAGCTACGTGCTGCAGCGTACGACGGTCACGGTGCCCTAGCGAGGGCGCCGCTGCTCGCGGCGCTTCCAGCTGACACCGTCGCGGTTCTTGAAACATCCGCGACAGATGTGCGCTGCGAAACCGCCACAGTCCTGTTCTGCGAAGGCGATCCGGCCGACGATGCCTACTACGTCGTCGAGGGCCAGGTCCAGTTCGAACAAGACGGTGCCATAGTCCGCACACTGGGTGCCGGTCTGCTCTTCGGCGAGCGGGCGGTGCTGCGTCCGGGGCGGACACGGTCGGCGACGGTTACGGCCGCACCGGGCACCGTGCTGTTGCGACTCCCCGGGGACAAGCTCCGCGCCGCGGTCAGTGCCTCGAGACAGCCGTCAGTGCCCCCGATAGGACCTCAGTCATGTCATCTCCTGGGCCCACTTCATATGGCCCTCAAAGCCTAAGTCGTTGGCCATCTTCCGGTAGCGATCCCGGAAGTCACGGTAGGCGTCGTCGTCTCCTTGGGCGCGTGCCAGCACGGCCCGCATCCGCAGCAGCGGTAGTTCGTTCAGGACGAACCCCGGCTCAGTGGGGACAGCCGAAAGTGTGTCGATCGCGGCGCGTGCTTCGGCGATGTCGGCGTCGGTGCCGCGACCTAGAACGGCGTCGACCAACGTCGTGGTCGCCAGCCCGCGGTAGACCCCGTCGCCTGAGGCGATCAGGTTGTCTAGGGCAGCCCGAGCCACCTCGATCGCACCGTCGACGTCTCCCTGCTGCGTCTTGCGGAGGGCCGTGTGGATGTCGACGAACGGCACCGCGAGGAGAGCGAACTGGTGGGCCAGGGCCATGGCGCGGACCTCGGCGAGCAGGTCATATCCGGCCTCGGATTCCGGACCGTCGCAGTGGACCAGGGTGATGCCCCGAGCGAGCAGAGCGAGGGCGAGACTCAGCGGGTCACCAAACTGTTCGGCGATCGCCAGTGCCTCCACTGTGTCTCGCTGTGCGGTGTCGTCGGGCAGATACACCCCGAGCGCGATGCAGCTGTACCTGTAGAAGACGGCCGTTGCAGAGATGGACGGATTCTCGGGCCTGGCTGTCGCCACGGCCTCGTCGACGTGCTCCCGGAATCCGGGCATCCCCAAGGAGATTTCGGCGCTGCCACGATAAATCAGCGCCATTGCCAGCGGTGATCCGAAGGCGAGGTTTCCCACGGTGGCATCGCCGTCGGCAAGGTCGATGACCCGCTGGGCCAACCGCAGGGTGTCGACCGCCTCACCGGCGTGGTATTTGGCCTGCATGGCCGCTGGCAGCAGCCCAACGGTCAGGGCGGGGTCGCTGACCGACTCGATCAGGGCGGCGCATTCGGTGGCCAGCTGCGCCGCCTCGGTGATGCGGTCGTTGAAGGTCAGCGCCATCACTTTCCCGGTCATGGCGATGGCCAGGGACACCATGTCCCCGGCGGCGGTGCACAGGTCGCGCAGTTCGTCGAATTCGGTGTCGGCCACAGTGCCGCCGATGCGGTTGGTATTCACACAGTGCAGAGCGCGGGGCGCGATCTGCATGGCAAGCCGGTTCGGGTCGTCGGCGGGCAGCCGTTCGGCGATCTGGCGAGCCTGCTGCCAATTGGTCTTGGAGGCGCTGATGTCCCGGAAGGTCGACCACGTGGCAGCCCGCATATGCCATCCGTAGGCGGCATGGAGGTCCCCGGCCGCGCCCAGGTGCTCGGCGATCAGCGCAGCGTTCTCGTCAGTGGTGGCGGGGTCGCGGGCAGCGATCGCGGTAGCCAGTTTCCGGTGCAGCTCGGCGCGGTCGGACTTTAGTTGGGACTCGTAGGCCACCGTGCGGATCAGCGGGTGGTGGAACGCGAACTCGGGATCTGCGGTGAAGGTGATCTGGTCGAGGAACTGGCCGGTCACCAGGTCCTTTACGACAGGATCTACGCCCAGTGTGTCCAGCAGACTTTCACTGAACTTCGCGCCGATGACCGCCCCCGCGCTCAGGGTGCGCTTGGCTGCCGG
>JBAXUD010000040.1:0-13899 GCA_037129875.1 Mycobacteriaceae bacterium | reverse complement strand
AACCGCACGTTTCGCCGGGCGAGCCGTTGCCGCCGGCACCAGCCGTACCCGAGGTGGACACCCACCCCGCCCAGCAAGTCCAACAGGTCGGACTCACCAGAGCAGGAGCCCTGTGGACATCGCTGATCCTGGGCTTCCTGATCCTGATCGTGCTGCTGATCTTCATCACGCAGAACACCGAGTCGACCCCGTTCACGTTCCTGCACTGGCACTGGAACCTGCCCCTGGGTGTCGCGATTCTGCTCGCGGCGGTATGCGGCGGACTGATCACCGCGCTCTCGAGTGCCGCCCGGATGTTCCAGTTGCGGCGCGCGGCGAAGAAGAATCTGCAGTTCGCACTGAATCGCTGACGCGGCGGAGGCGAGAGCCTAGCGTTCCATTTCCGCACGGTTGCGGGGCAGCAGGTCCCACACATGCTCGATCCCGTTGACTCCGGCCACGGTGAAGGAGCCCCGGCGGGAATGGCGCAGGTGGGTCACCGAGGCGTAGTCGATGGGAAACGACAGCGGTTTGGCCGTGCCGAGAATCTCGTGCAACACCACGTTGATCACCCCGCCGTGGCTGAAGACCGCGACCGTCTCGCGGTGATCGGCGGCGCCGACGATATCGCGCAACGCCGAGCGCACCCGGCCGTAGAAGGCGTCGGCGTCGACCAGACCCGGTAGTTGCCCCCGGGCCATCCGGGCCCAGTCGTCGGGACGCTCGGTGCGGACCTGTTCGAGCGGGACGTAGTGCGACATGCCGCGGTCGTACTCGGCCATCCGGTCTTCGATCTCCACCGGCAAACCGAGGGCAGCCGCGACCGGTTCGGCGGTCTGGAAGGCCCGGCGCTGTGGGCTGCTCACCAGGCGGCTCACCTCAAACCGCGCCAGCGCATCCGGCAATCGGCGGGCCTGCTCCCAACCGGCCTCGGCCAGTTCGGGATCCGACCCCTCACCGGCCTCACTGCGCAGGGGCAGCGCATGGCGGATCAGCAATACCTGCACCCGTGCCACCATAAAGGTTCGCGACGGAAGGGTGTGTCGATGAACGGCGGGCGTGGGTACGCAGATCGGCTGTTCGACCTGACCGGCCGGGTGGTCCTGGTCACCGGCGGCAGTCGCGGTCTGGGCCGCGAGATTGCGTTCGGTGCGGCCCGTTGCGGCGCCGACGTGGTGATCGCCAGTCGGAAGTACGACAATTGTGTGGCCACCGCTGCCGCGATCGAGGCCGAAACTCACCGCAGCGCAATGCCTTACGGGGTGCACGTCGGCCGCTGGGACGAACTCGACGGACTGATCGATGCGACCTATCAGCGGTTCGGCAGGCTCGACGTACTGGTGAACAACGCCGGGATGTCCCCGCACTATGAGTCGCTGACCGCCGTCACCGAGAAGCTCTTCGACACCGTCGTCAACCTCAACCTCAAGGGCCCGTTCCGGTTGTCCGCCCTGGCCGGGGAACGGATGGTCGCAGCGGGAGGCGGGGTGATCATCAACGTCAGCACCCACGGTTCACTGCGGCCGCACCCGTCCTACCTGCCGTACGCGGCGGCGAAGGCCGGCCTCAATGCGCTGACCGAAGGACTGGCCAAGGCCTACGGCCCCACGGTGCGGGTCAACACCTTGATGCCCGGGCCGTTCCTGACCGACATCAGCAAGGCGTGGGAGCTCGGCGATGTCAACCCGTTCGCCGGCTATGCACTGCAGCGGGCCGGGAATCCGGCCGAGATCGTCGGCGCCGCATTGTTTCTCATGTCCGACGCTTCGAGTTTCACCACCGGGTCGATCCTGCACGCCGACGGCGGCTTTCCCTGAAATCGGAGCCGGTCAGAAATTCGGTGCACGCTTCTCCCGAAAGGCTTGAAGGCCTTCCCGGTAGTCCGGTCCGAAGTAGACAGCGCGGCGCAGACTCTGCAGAAACTCAAATGTGGCCGGAGTGATCGACGCCGACTCCGTCAGGACCCGGATCGACTCCTTGGTCGCGGCGATCGACTCCGCCGACCGGCTGGAAATGGTTCTGGCCATGTCGTAGACGGTCGACTCAAGTTGGGCCGCCGGAACAATCCGGTTGACCAAGCCGACCTGTTCGGCACGTTCAGCGTTGATCGGCTCGGCCGAGAAGAACATCTCCTTGACAACAGCCAACGGCAGTCGACTCAGGAAGTTCAGCAGTCCGCCGACGTTGTAGGGGACGCCGAGCTTGCTCGGAGTGACGGCGAAAGTGGCCGTTTCATCGCCGTAGGCGAGGTCGCAGGAAATCACCAGATCGCAGGCGCCGCCCCAGACCGAACCCTGCACCATCGCGATCACGGGTGCCGGGAATGCCTTCACCGCGCGCAACAGCTGCATGAGCGGCTCACTGTAGGGCAGCGGATCCACCTCGGCTCTGGGAAGCTCCAGCACATCGTGGCCCGCCGACCAGACCTTGCCGCCGGTCGCGCTGCGCAGGACAAGAGCGCGGACACCTGCAGTCCTGAACTCGTCGAGAGCGGCGATGAACTCCGCGATGAGCTCCGCACTGAGGGCGTTTCGCCGATGGTCCCGGTTCAGCGCGATGGTGCCGATGCGGTCTTCGACCGAGGCTGTGATCAGTGCCACGGCATCCCCTAGATCAGTGTGACGCTGCGGGCGGCAGCCGTCAGCTCGGCACGGAAATCGGGATGTGCGATCGATATCAGTGCATCGGCCCGTTGTTTGGTCGACATGCCCCGCAGGTTCACCGCACCGTATTCGGTCACCACCCACTCCACGTCCATCCGGGTGTCGGTGACCATCTGCACCCGTGGAACGATCCTGGATACGGTGCCATCCCTGGCCGTTGACTGAAGAGCGATGATCGACTTTCCGCGGCGGGACAGCGATGCACCCTTGACGAAGTCGAACTGACCGCCAGCGCCGCCGTACTCGTGATCGTTGATGAACTCGGCATTGACCTGCCCATAGAGATCGACCTCGATCGCATTGTTGATGGAGATCAGATCATCGTGTGCAGCGATCGTCCTGATGTCGTTGACGTAGGAACATGGGTAGCTTTCGAATGCGGAGTTATCGTCCATCAGGTCGTATGTCGCCCGGGTGCCGATTGCCACGGTGAACACGTGCTTGTGGGGATGCAGGGTCTTGCGGGCACCGGTGACCACCCCCCTGGTGATCAGGTCGGCAAGCGCGGGTGAGAACAACTCGGAGTGGATGCCGAGGTCTGAGTGGTTCACCAAAGCATCCGCCACACAGGATGCGACGCTGCCGATGCCGATCTGGATGGTGGCGCCATCGGGCACCATCGGGGCCACCAGAGCGCCGATCGCGCGGGCAGCGTCGGTGGACTCGCCCAGGCCGCCCTCGAGCAGCGGCACATGGTTCTCGACGATTGCCGAGACCTCGCTGACGTGGAGTTGGGACTGCCCGAAGACCCGGGGCATACTCCGGTTGACCTCGACGAGCAGGCGCTTGGCACGACGCGCGGCAACCGAGGAGAAGTCGTTGTTGGTGCCCAGGGAGAAGTAGCCACCGTGGTCCATCGGCGAGACGGTGATCATGAAAGTGTCGAGATCGATGGTCTCCTCGAACAACCTTGGAATCTGACTGAAATTTGCCG
The DNA here is from genome assembly GCA_037129875.1 of Mycobacteriaceae bacterium. GTDB lineage: Bacteria > Actinomycetota > Actinomycetes > Mycobacteriales > Mycobacteriaceae > Mycobacterium. Next base: position 10,323 of record JBAXUD010000040.1, on the reverse strand, counting down.
GCACGAAGCTGAAGATCTTGTTGCCGGTCTCTGCCTGCCGGCGGATGATCCTGCGGTCGGGTGCGCTGATGAAGAAGCTGCACGCGTCAACACTGTCGACGACGTCGTCGGCAAGGAGTGTCGTGGCGAGCGGTTCCATGGCGAGCTTGTAATACAGCACGATCCTGCCCAGATCGCCGGAGCGCAGCCGCGCGGCCGTCGCCGTCAGCAGAGCGGGAGGCTGACTGACCGCCATCCCGCAGGCGATCGTCTCTCCGTCCGCGATGGACGCAACGGCCCGCTCCGGCGTCGTGAGCATCGCGCGGTAGATGCCCTCAGGACTTTCCACCGGCGCCCCTCCCCGTACGCAACGCATCGATAATCCGTTTCACCGTGGACCGCTACGGGGTGATGATGTTGAAGTCCGGATCGGGTCTGTCGAGCACACCCATCAGGGCCTGCAGTGCGCCCGCGTCGCCGCTCACCTCAAGGCCCGGCGAGGTGAAGTCGCCCATCGCCGCGGCCATCAGCCGCATCTTTGCGGCCAGCGTCACCGTCGCGGTGGCCGAGTCCGGTTCGGCCGGGCGCTTGCGGTAGACCAGCACGCCGTTGCACAAGGTGAGCCGGTAGTTGTCACCCAGGTCGGCGAACGTGACGTCCATCGCCATCTCTAGATCCCAGGCGCGCGGGCCGTTGACCGAGATCGCGAGGATGTCGAACATCTGCTCGGGGGTGAGTTGACTCAGCATGGTCGGTGCCGTCGTGCTCACCGGCGTGCCGAAGTTGCCGGTCCGCAATTCGGTCGAGCCGGAGAGGAAGAAGTTGCGCCATGTTGCGCATTCGGCTCCGTATCCCAGTTGCTCAAGGGTGTCGGCGTACAGCTCCCGCGCTCCGACGTGATTCTCGTCGGTGAAGACGGCGTGGTCCAGAAGTGTTGCGGCCCAACGGAAGTCACCGGAATCAAAAGCCTCCCGCGCGATGTCGACCACCCGGTCGATACCCCCCATCGCGGCGACGTAGCGCGGACCGGCCTCCTCGGGCGGGTGCTGCCACAGCCGGCCGGGATTGCCGTCGAACCAGCCCATGTAGCGCTGGTAGACGGCTTTGACGTTGTGGCTGACCGAGCCGTAGTAGCCGTGGGCGTGCCAGGCCTTCTCCAGCGCGGGAGGCATCACGAAGTTCTCGGCGATCTCGATACCGGTGTAACCCTGGTTGAGCCGGCGCAACGTCTGGTCGTGCAGATAGGCGTACAAATCCCGTTGCAGGGAAAGGTATTCCACGATGTGCTCACGGCCCCAGGTCGGCCAGTGGTGCGAGGCGAATACCACGTCGGCACGGTCGGCGAAGGTGTCGATGGCCTCGGTCAAGTAGCCCGACCAGGCGTGCGGATCGCGGACCAGTGCGCCGCGCAGCGTTAGCAGGTTATGCAGGTTGTGGGTGGCGTTCTCGGCCATGCACAGCGCCCGGAATTTCGGGAAGTAGAAATGCATTTCAGCCGGCGCCTCGGTGCCGGGTGCCATCTGGAACTCGATCTCGACCCCGTCGAAGGTGTGGGTCTCCCCGGTGGTGGTGATATCGATCGTCGGCACGATGATGGCAACCTCGCCGGTGGACGGCGCCTGGCCCAGACCGCAGCCGACCTGTCCCTGCGGACCGCGGTCCAGGGCGGTGCCGTACATGTAGGCGGCGCGGCGCGTCATCGCGGTGCCGGCATAGACGTTCTCCTGCACGGCGTGGCCGACGAAACCTTCCGGCGCCAGCACCGGCACCTTGCCGGCGTCCACGTCGGACTGGGTGGTGACACCGAGGACTCCACCGAAGTGGTCGACGTGGCTGTGGGTGAAGATCACCGCGGTGACGGCACGATCTCCACGGTGCTTTCGGTACAGCGCCAGCGCGGCGGCCGCGGTCTCGGTGCATACCAGCGGGTCGATGACGATGATGCCGGTGTCGCCCTCGATGAAGGTGATGTTGGAAAGGTCCAGTCCGCGGACCTGGTAAATGCCCTCGACCACCTCGTAGAGCCCCTGCTTGGCGCACAACTCCGACTGCCGCCACAGGCTGGGATGCACCGACGGGGGCGCGTCACCACCCAAGAAGGAGTAGACGTCGTTGTCCCAGACCACCCGGCCGTCGGCCGCGGCGATCACACACGGTTCCAGCGCGCCGATGAATCCACGGTCGGCGTCGGCGAAGTCCCGGGTGTCGCCGAAGGGCAGCGACGTCACGTACTCGCGGTTGAGTGATTCGATGAACGGCGTCGGCGCCTTGGCTTCCATAGGAGCGAATTGTCCCCGATCACGCCGGGCCTGGGCCATGATTGGCCCCGATGCCGGACCATTCCCCGAGTCGCTTCGCTCCTGCCCGCCGGACCCTGCTCCCCGGCCTGACCCGACGCAACGTCGGCACCGAGGTGCTGGCCGGGATCACGCTGCTGGCCATCGCGCTGCCACTGAACATCGGCTACGCCCAGATTGCCGGCCTGCCGCCGACCGCCGGGCTGTACGCCCTGGTGCTGCCGTCGGTGGTGTTCGCACTGATCGCCTCGTCGCGGCACCTGGTCGGCGCCCCGGACGCGGCAGCCGCGGCGCTGGTGGGTTCTGCGTTGTCCGGCGTGGCGGTGGCCGGCACCGGGCAGTACGCGGCGATGGCCGCCGCCCAGGCGATCGTCGGGGGCCTGTTGTTTCTGGGCTGCGCGGTGTTCCGGCTGGGTTTTCTGGCCGACTTCCTCTCCAAGCCGATCCTGATCGGGTTCGTCGGCGGACTGGCCACCGACATCCTGCTGAGCCAGATCGCCAAGATGATGGGCATCAAAGTGGCCAGCGGTGCGGAGTTCTTCGAACGGCTCGTGCAGTTGGTCAGCCGACTGGGTTCGGTGCACTGGTGGTCACTGGGCCTGAGCCTGGCGGTGATCGCGGTGCTGGTGCCGGCCCGCCGGCGGATGCCCACGGTGCCGTGGGCGCTGATCGTCCTGGTTGCCGCCACCGTCGAGTCGAAACTCATGCATCTGACCAGCCGGGGCGTTGCGGTGCTCGGGTCGGTGCCGTCGGGGCCGCCGATCCTGGCGTTCCCGCACCTGGACTGGCACCAGTGGGTGGCGGTGATCCTGCCGGCCCTGGCCATCACCACCGTCACCGTCGGGGAGGGACTGCTGCTAGCCCGTTCCTATGGCGACAAGTACGGCTACACCACATCTCCCAACCGCGACCTGGCGGCATTCGGCGCCGCGAACATCGCCTCGGGTCTGTCGTCGGGGTTCACCATCGGATCCTCGACGTCACGGGCGGCGGCGATGGATCAGGCCGGTTCCCGCACCCAACTGCCGCTGCTGGTGATGGCGGGCGGGGCGCTGCTACTGCTGATCTTCGGCGCCGACCTGCTCGCCGACATCCCGTCGCCGGCCATCGGGGCGATCGTCGGGGTGTCGGTGGCCAAGCTGATCGGCATCGGTGAACTGCGCCACCTGTGGCAGCTGTCGCGGTTCGAGTTCGCCGTAGCGGCAACGTGTTTCGCCGGCGTCTTACTCATCGGTCCGCTTGCCGGGATCGTGCTCGCGTTCGTGCTGTCGCTGATCAACCTGCTGCGCAAGGCCGCTCGCCCTGCGGTCGACGTGCTGCAGGGCTCGGATGACCCGCACCTGTCTTTGACCGCCTCCGACGACCGTACCGGCGAGACGGTTCCCGGGGTCATCGCGATGCGCTTCGCCGCGCCCATCTTCTTCGGCAACGCCCAGACACTCAGCGCCGCCATCCGCCGTGCGGTACGCGAGGCCCCGCATCCGGTGTCGGCGTTCGTACTCGACATGGAGGGCGTGACGGACGTCGACGTCACCGGCGCCGAAGCCCTGGCCAAGGAGTTGCAGTGGCTGCAGGGCAAGGGCATCACGTTCGCCTACTCGCGGGTGCGCCCGCAGTTGCGCGCCAACCTTGCGCGCATGCATTTGCTCCAGGGACACAACATTTTCGAGACCAATCGTCAGGCCGTTGCAGCACTCAGACCAGGGGTAGGCGCACCGTGAACTCGGTGCGGCCCGGCACGCTGTTCAGCGTGATGCTCCCGCTGTGTGCCCGCACGACCGCCGACACGATGGCCAGCCCCAGTCCGGTGGACCCGTCTTTGCGGGAGCGTGAGCTGTCGGCACGGGCGAACCGTTCGAACACCTCCGATTGAAGATCGGCCGGGATGCCCGGCCCGTCGTCACAGACCCGCAGCACCGCGGCCTCGGGGTCGGTGTGTAAAGCCAGCGTCACCGTAGAACCGGCCGGGGTGTGGACGCGGGCATTGGCCAGCAGGTTGGCGACCACCTGATGTAGCCGGGCGTCGTCGCCGGGAACCGGTACCGGCTCGCCCGGCACCTCCAGGTTCCACTGGTGGTCGGGTCCGGCCGCATGGGCGTCACTGACCACATCGGCGCACAGCCGCGCCAGGTCGACGGGCTGGCGGTCCAGTGGGCGGCCGGAGTCCAGTCGGGCCAGCAGCAGCAGATCCTCGACGAGGTGGGTCATCCGGAGTGCTTCGGACTCCACCCGGCTCATTGCGTGGGCGACGTCGGCGGGAACCTCGGCCCGTTTGCGTTGGGCCAGTTCGGTGTAGCCGCGGATCGCCGCCAGCGGTGTGCGCAGTTCGTGGCTGGCGTCGGCGACGAACTGGCGCACCCGGCTCTCACTGGCCTGACGGGTCGACAACGCTGCCGAGATGTGGTCGAGCATCCGGTTGACTGCGAGGCCGAGACGGCCGACCTCGGTGTGGGGGTTGGCGTCGGCGTCGGACACCCGCACCGGCAAAGCGACCTCACCGCGATCCAGCGGCAGGTCGGCGACCGAGCCCGCTGCGGCGGCCACCCGGTCCAGCGGGGCCAGTGCGCGACGGATCACCAGGATTCCCGCGAGAGCCGCGACCGCCAGGGCAAGGGCCGTCACCACCGCGAAGATCAGGGCCACCCGGGTCAGGGTCTGATGAACCGCACGCATGCTCAATCCGACGACGATCGCGTTGCCCGGCTTGCGCCCGGGAGTGGCGGCAACGCGGTAGCGGCCGAGACCGTCGAGATTGACCGTGACGGGACGGCGGGCTCCGGTTGCCTCCGCGAGTTGACGGGCCGCCACCGGAGATACCGCGTCACGATCACCGCCGCGGTTGAGCGCGCCCGCCTTGGTCGCCGTGCCCTCGCTGACAATCGCGGCGACCATCCCGATCGGCTGACCGGGCGCGTCGAGGAACTCCGGGCCGGGGCCGCCGCGGGGGGCCGGCATCTGCTGAGGCACCCGGGCGCCGTCCCAGGGCGGCGGGGGTGGCGCCCGGTGTTCCATCATCGAGGAGCGTTGGGTGATCTGCAGCAACTGGCTGTCGAGTTCGCCGACCAGATACCGGTGCAGGGCCCCCTCGGTGACCGCCGCGATGCCCAGGCAGACCACGGCCAGTAGCGCGATCTGACCGGCCAGCAGCCGCGCCCGCAGCGACCAGGTTGACACCCGAGTCGCTGCGCTCCTGCCCGCCGGGGCCAGTCCCACCCGGTCAGGCACCGGGCTTGAGGACATACCCGGCGCCGCGCAGCGTGTGGATCATCGGCGTGCGCCCGCTGTCGATCTTCTTGCGCAGATAGGAGATATAGAGCTCGACGATGTTCGAGCGACCGCCGAAGTCGTAACTCCAGACCCGATCCAGGATCTGAGCCTTGGACAGCACCCGCTTCGGGTTGTGCATCAGAAGCCGCAGCAGCTCGTACTCGGTCGAGGTCAGCGTGATGGGATCGCCGCCGCGGGTGACGTCGTGACTGTCCTCGTCGAGAACCAGATCACCGACGACGATCTCTGCGCCGTCGTCCTGCGCGCTGATTCCGGTGCGGCGCAACAGGCCTCGCAACCGCAGCACCACCTCCTCGAGGGAGAACGGCTTGGTGACATAGTCATCTCCGCCCGCAGTCAGGCCCGCGATGCGATCCTCGACCGCATCCTTGGCGGTGAGCAGCAGCACCGGCAACTCGGGCAGGAGCTCCCGCAGCCCGCCGAGCACCTCAAGCCCGCTCATATCGGGCAGCATCACGTCGAGCACCACCGCATCCGGGCGCTCCTCGCGGGCGGCGGCCAGTGCCGCGGCGCCGTCGCCCGCGGTGGCGATGGTCCAGCCCTCGTAACGCAGCGCCATCGACACCATCTCGGCCAGCACGGGCTCGTCATCGACGACCAGAATCCTGATCGGACTGCCGTCGGCCCGGTGCATGACGACACGTTCGGTCGCAGCGGCGCTCATGGTTCCAGTATGGAAGGCCTTCCTATGTGTCGGCTTTGAAAGCCCTGCCGTTGATCCTCACCCGACGCGAGGATGTGTCCTCCCAGACCGCCTCCTAGAATCCCTCCGGTGAACTTCTTCGAGGTCATCGAGACGGTGGGCAAGACCATCGACGGCGTCGGTGTGGCGGTGATCGCCATCGGGGCGTTGATCTCGGCCGCGGGGGCAGTCGCCCGGTTGCGCCGTACGACCGGTGACGTCTACCGGGTGTTCCGCCAACAGCTCGGGCGCTCGATCCTGCTCGGCCTGGAGTTCCTGGTCGCCGCCGACATCATTCGGACGGTGGCCGTGACACCGGATGCCCGCAGTGTGGCGGTGCTCGGCGGGATCGTGCTGATCCGGACCTTCCTGAGCTTCTCACTGGAACTGGAAGTCACCGGGTACTGGCCCTGGCAGAAGAACCGCCAGCAGCAGGCTGTACCCCAGATGGGCCCGTGATCAGCGAGAAGCGCAGGGCCCGCCGGCACCGGATCATCGACGCGCTGCGCAAGACCCCGCCCACGGCGCTGGCTCCCCCGGACTTCTACCCCGCGGAAAACGTCGCAGAGATGCTGCGTGAGATCGGCGTCGCGCTCTCGGAGGTTGCGCAGGCGGCGCCGATCGTGGAGGGCCGACTCTTGAAGATCGCCGCGAAGTACACCACCCAACAGGTACGGCTGGTGGTGATGCCGACGGTACTGATGATCCAGATTGGCCGGGACGCTTACGAAATCGACGGTTCGACGCATTCGTCGCTACAACTCGACGCCGCGGGTCGCATCGATGACATCGCCAGCCTGGCCGAGGCGGGGGCGATCACGCCGACCGACGCCGTCGCGGCGGTCGCCGCGGCCCGCGAGATGCCGCCGCGGTTCGGGCGGTTCACCACCGCTGTCGGATACGCCATCACGACACTGGGTTTCGGCATCATGATCAACCCGACCTGGGCGACGCTACCGGGGTACCTGTTCCTCGGCCTTGCGGTCGGAATGATCGTCTCCTTCGGTGGGCGGTTCCCGTCGCTCACGCCGATCCTGCCCACCCTCTCGGCGTTGGTAGTGACCTTGCTGGCCACCTGGTTCGTCGCCGCCGCCGCCAATGACGGCCTGCTCCGGGTGATAAGTCCCGCGCTGGTGGCGACCCTGCCCGGTATGGCGCTGACCACCGGCGCGATGGAATTGGCCGATTCGCAGATCATCTCCGGCTCAAGCCGGCTCATCTATGGAATTTCGCAATTGGCGCTACTGGTGTTCGGCGTGATGATGGGCATGCATATCGCCGGCTCCGAGATGACGCCGCAGGCCCCCTCGGCACCGATGGGTCCGTGGTCGTTGTACGTGTCGATCATCATCGTCGCCGTCGGGCTGTTCATCTATCTGTCAGCCCCTCGAGGCTCGCTGTTCTGGCTGATGGCGGCGATCGCGGTCGCGATTCTCGGCCAGAAAGCGGCGCAGACATTCATGTCCGCTTCGCACTCCGGGTTCGTCGGGGCGGTCCTCGCGGTGCTGTTCGCGATGCTGGCCACCCGGATCAGAACTGCGCCCCCGGCCGTCGTGATGCTGCTGGCCTCATTCTGGTCATTGGTGCCCGGCGCATTGAGTTTCATGTCGGTGAGCCAGGCAGCCACCGGCGGCAACGCCGATGTGGCAACCGTGGGAGTTGCCGGTGCCGCGATCGCCGCGATCGCGCTGGGAACGCTGGTCGGTTGGAGCATCTTCAGCACCATCAACAGCCGGACGCCGTGGGCGAAAGCCATCGGCAACGGGCCTTAAGGTAGCTTCGCGTCTCGTGGAGGGCCTCAACCACGACATGACGGCGGTAGCCGCCTGGATGTCGCAGCAAGGACTGGGCGAGGGTCCGATCACCGACGTCACGGAAATCACCGGCGGAACCCAGAACATCATGCTGCGGTTCGGCAGATCCGGCCGGGACTACGTATTCCGCCGGGGGCCGCGGCATCTGCGGCCCGTCAGCAACACCGTGATCCTGCGCGAGACCCGGGTGCTGGGCGCCCTGGCCGGTACTGCCGTCCCGCATGCACCGCTGATCGCGGTGTGCGAGGACCCCTCCGTGCTCGGCGACGCGGTGTTCTATCTGATGGAGCCGGTCGACGGATTCAACGCCGGCGCCGGGTTGCCGACGCTGCACGCCTCCGATGCCGCGGTGCGCCACGGCATGGGTTTGTCGATGGCCGACGCTGCCGCACAACTGGGCGCGGTGGATCACGTCGCGGTGGGGCTGGGCGACTTCGGAAAACCCGACGGCTTCCTGGAACGCCAAGTGCCGCGATGGCTTTCGGAGCTGGAGTCCTACCGCAAATTCGACAACTACCCCGGACCGGATATCGGGGAAGTGGACGCCGTCGCCGCCTGGCTGCGGGAACACCAGCCGTCGTCGTTCTCCCCGGGCATCATGCACGGCGACTACCACGCAGCCAACGTGATGTTCTCCCCCACCGGACCCGACGTGGTGGCGGTCGTGGACTGGGAGATGTCCACCATAGGCGACCCGTTGCAGGACCTCGGCTGGATGCTGGCCACCTGGTACCGGCCCGGACACGAGCCGGTGCTGCCCAACCAGTTGATGAGCGTGGGTGGCCTGGCCACCCCCGACGAATTGATCGAACGCTACGGCCGCAACAGCGAGCGCGACCTCTCGCAGATCGACTGGTATGCCGTCCTGGCATGCTTCAAGCTGGGCATCATCCTGGAGGGTTCGCACGCGAGGGCCGGAGCAGGCTTGGCGCCCAAGGAAATTGGCGATGTTCTGCACACCGCAACCGTGCGGCTGTTCGATCGGGCACTTGCCATCATGGAGGGAGAACGGTGATCGACTTCGAGATACCGTCCGATCTGGCCGCCCAGCGCGACGAGATCCGTTCGTTCGTCGCCGAGCAGGTCGTCCCCTTCGAGCGTGATCCGCGCGTGACCCGGCACGGGCCCAACGAAGAGTTGCGCACCGAACTGGTGGAGTTGGCCCGCAAGGCCGGATTGCTGACCTTCCAGGCGCCCCGACGCTTCGGCGGCCGGGAACCTTCGCACTGCGAGCAGGCGGTGCTCTACGAGGCGGCCGGCTGGTCGACGCTCGGCCCGGTGGCGCTGAACTGTGCCGCCCCCGACGAGGGCAACATGTTCATCCTGGCCAAGATCGCCACTGAGCGTCAGGCCGAAGAGTTCCTGGTTCCGGTGATCGACGGCCGCCAGCGCTCGGTGTTCGCCATGACCGAACCCGGCGGCGCGGGGTCGGATCCCGACCAGCTCAAGACCGAGGCGGTCTTCGAGTCTGGTCCGGCTGGCGAGCAGTACGTCATCAACGGCCGCAAGTGGCTCATCACCGGGGCGAACGGGGCACGGACCTGGATCATCATGGCCCGGGTTGTTCCCAACAAGAACGGCGGCTCCGACTACCCAGGGGGACCGACGCTGTTCCTCTGCGACGGTCGCACTCCCGGGATCGAACTGGAACGCGTCATGGACACCATGGACCGCAACTACGTCGAGGGACACGGCGTCGTGCGATTCAACGACCTGCGACTGCCCGCCTCGGCGGTGCTCGGCGAGGTGGGCCAGGCCCTGCGCTACGCCCAGATGCGCCTGGCGCCGGCCCGGCTCACCCATTGCATGCGCTGGCTGGGCGCCGCCGAGCGCGCACAGTCGATAGCAATCGAGCACGCGCGCACCCGCACCGCATTCGGCAAGCCGCTCGCTGAACACGAGGGTGTCAGTTTCATGTTGGCGGACAACGAGATTGCGCTGCAACAGTCCCGCCTGGCCATCTGGTGGGCGTGCTGGACCCTGGATCAGGGCGCCAAGGGCCGCCACGAGAGTTCCATGGTGAAGGCCGTGGTGTCCGAGGATCTGTTCAAGGTCGCCGACCGCTGCGTGCAGGTGCTGGGCGGAATGGGCATCTCCGATGAGACCCCGGTCGGAATGATCTTCTCCGACATACGGGCGTTCCGGCTCTACGACGGGCCCACGGAGGTGCACAAATACGCGATCGCCCGTCAGGTGCTGAGGAACCCGAGAGGGACCGGCACGTGAGCGTGCTGGATTCCTTCCGCCTCGACGATCGCGTCGT
>JBAXUD010000004.1:0-26253 GCA_037129875.1 Mycobacteriaceae bacterium | reverse complement strand
TCGACGGCGAGCGAGGATGGCATGGCGGGTCTGGGCTATCTGAACACGCCTTGGCCGGCCGAGGATGGCGGACCGCAACGGCTGCAGGTGCCGAATGGGGGCGCAGGGCTGGGCCTGCGGCCCGGAGAGGGTCTGCATGCCACGGCGGTGACGCGTGTCATGTCGACCATGACCGTGCTGGGCGCTCCGGGTGAGGTGTATCTGCTGACCCACTCGGCGATACGGGCGCAGTTCGGGCTGCCGACATCGTGCCGGGTGTCGCTGATCGATCCGGTGACGCTTGCGCCGCAGGCGAAGTCGCCGCTGCTGCCCGGTGGTCCGATGTGGCCCGGGGGCATGGCGCTGCATGCGAATGGTGACCTGTATGTGGTGTACGGGCGGTGGGCGCATCGCCTGCGGCGGGACTGCAGCGTGAAGGAGGCGTTGAAGCTGCCGTTGGACCTGCCATACAACAGCTTCGTCGTGCTGGATAACGGGCTGATCGTGACGAAGAACATTTCCGAGGGCCGCAACGCCCGGCTGTCCGTCCTGCGACCGGATCCGCTGGGGTTCGCTTGCCGGGACATCGAATGTCCGGAGCCGGCCATCGCGCGGCTGAGCGCATGCGGCAACACGCTCTATGTGGTTGGCGTACAGAGTATCTTCCGCTTCGACTGGGACGAGACGACACAAACACTGGTGCTCGATGACGTGTGGCGGGCCGGCTATGCCGCCGGCACTGCGCAGACCTATGGCTGGGATGCGGTACTGGCGCTGGGGCAGGCCTGGTTCATGGACAACGGGAAACACCGGTATCGGACCTCCATGATCGGCCGGGGGGTGGGACTCGCCCCGAACCGTCTGGTTCGGGTTAACTTGTCGGATAGCAACGACTTTGAGGCGATCGAGGTCTCCGGTGTCGCGGGAGGAAGCGTCACCAATCCGCCACTCGTCGACGAGGCGCGGCGCATTGTGGTCGGCTATGACTCGGCGAATCGCGTCATGCGGGCGTGGTCATTTGATGTGGACTCGAGCGAACTCATCGGTTTGTGGCGCAAAGACGGCGTTGGAGCGGCGAGTCACATGATCTGCCTGCCGGAGAGCGGGGAGATCGTGACCAATGACTTCGGCACCGGCGGCGAGCACGTTGTGGTGCTCGATATCGAGACCGGTGCGCAGAAAGGTCGGGCGCGTATCGGCGGAGTGACGCAGGGAGTTGTCTTCCCGTCCCCCGGTTGGGGCCGGGACGTCTACTGGTGCGCAATGAGCCGGTTCGGTCGGATAGCTGTGGTCGGCGAGTAGCGATGAGTTGACAGCCCGGCGCACTCGATTTACCCGACGGAAGTGACGGATTCGTACGTCAAACAGAACTCCGAAGCCACTATTCTCAGCACGAACCCCTTCACTAACCCGTTCACATCGGTGGATTCAGGCGGAATTCCAGTCAAGAAAGGCAGTGCATGACGAACGAGGGCGAGTACCGGATCGAGCACGACACGATGGGCGAGGTCCGAGTCCCGGCCAAGGCCCTGTGGCGGGCGCAGACCCAGCGGGCCGTGGAGAACTTCCCGATCTCCTTCCGGGGGCTGGACCGCAACCAGATCCGGGCGATGGCCCTGCTCAAAGCGGCCTGCGCCCAGGTCAACAAAGACCTGAACCTGCTGGCCGCAGAGAAGGCCGACGCCATCATCGCCGCCGCCAACGAGATCGCCGACGGACAGCACGACGACCAGTTCCCCATCGACGTGTTCCAGACCGGCTCTGGAACCAGTTCCAACATGAACGCCAACGAGGTGATCGCGTCGATCTGCGACCGCAACGGCGTGAAGGTGCATCCCAACGACGACGTGAACATGTCGCAGTCCTCCAATGACACCTTCCCGACCTCGACCCACATCGCGGCCACTGAAGCCGCTGTGCGCCAGCTCATTCCGGCGCTCGAGGTGCTGCACGCCTCGCTGGCGAGCAAGGCCAAGCAGTGGCGCACCGTCGTCAAGTCCGGCCGCACCCACCTGATGGACGCCGTGCCGGTGACCCTCGGCCAGGAATTCGGCGGGTACGCCCGCCAGGTCGAGGCCGGCATCGAACGCGTCAAGGCCACGCTTCCCCGGCTGGGCGAACTGGCCATCGGCGGCACCGCCGTCGGCACCGGACTGAACGCGCCGGACGGGTTCGGCGCCAAGGTGGTCGACGTGCTGGTCGCCCAGACCGGACTCGCCGAGTTGACCACGGCCAAGGACTCTTTCGAGGCTCAGGCCGCCCGAGACGGGTTGGTCGAGGCCTCCGGTGCGCTCAAGACCATCGCGGCGTCGTTGACCAAAATCGCCAACGACATCCGCTGGATGGGCTCGGGCCCGCTGACCGGTCTGGGCGAACTGCACCTGCCCGATCTGCAGCCGGGCTCCTCCATCATGCCGGGCAAGGTGAATCCGGTCCTTCCCGAGGCGGTCACCCAGGTGGCCGCCCAGGTGATCGGCAACGACGCGGCCATCACCGTGGGCGGCATGTCGGGCGCCTTCGAACTCAACGTCTACATCCCGATGATGGCGCGCAACCTGCTGGAGTCGTTTACGTTGCTGGCCAACGTGTCCCGGCTGTTCGCCGAGCGCTGCATCGACGGTCTGGTGGCCGACGAGGACCGGCTGCGCCGGCTGGCGGAATCGTCGCCGTCGATCGTGACGCCGCTGAACTCGGCGATCGGCTACGAGGAGGCCGCCGCGGTGGCCAAGCAGGCCCTCAAGGAGCACAAGACGATTCGGCAGACGGTCATCGACCGCGGGCTGATCGGCGAGAAGCTCTCCGAGGAGGAGTTGGACCGCCGGCTCGATGTGCTCGCGATGGCGAAGGTGCGCGACGGGAGTTAGCTCCGCTTCGCTTGCGCGGCTGAGGCCAGGTTCCGGATTCCGGGGGCCACCGTGAGGCTGTGCAGCACCAGGCTGAGGGTCACCGTCACGACCACGGCCTGGGCGATGAGGTCCTCATGCTGGATTTCACCGCGGTCAATGACGACCAGGCCCAACACGAGCGTTCCGATCCCGCGAAGTCCGAACCAGCCGACGAACGCGCGGCCGCGGATGGAGAGATCGGTGCGGAGAAGCGCAATCAACACCGCGACCATTCGCACCGCGAAGAGGGCGACCAACGCAAAAACCACCACCCGCCAGCTCACGTGCCGCCATCCGTCGATCAACGCAAAGGCGCCGAACATAGCGAAGACCATCAACTCCAGAAGCTGCCCGGCGGCGTCGGATACCTGATTGGGCACCACTTGGTCGGCCTCCTCGGCGGCGCGGTCGGCACCGCCACGGATCGTGACGAACGCGAAAGCCAGTCCACCGGTGAAAGCGGCGACGAAACCGCTGGCGTGGACAGTCTCACCGAGTTCGAAGCAGATCAACGCAATAGCCAGCGTGGCCAGCTGGGCCCAGACGTCACTCATCCAGCCTCGCCGACGCGACCACAGGACGAGCAGGCCGCCGACAAGGCCGATCGCGACGCCCATGAGCAGCGAAACCACCTCGGTACGAAAGGCGAACCACGCCCACTGGCCCGGGTGTGGGTCAACACGGGCCGAGGCCAGCGCGACCGCCGCCAAAAGTGCGGCCAGGGCGATCCCGTCGGAGAACCCGCTTTCGACTGAGAGCGCATGGCGAATCCGCTCGGGAATCCGCTCGTCATCCAGAAGCGCCTCGATCAGGGCGACTTCAGTCGGAGCGATGATCGCGGCCAGGCACACCGACTCCCACCACGGCAGAACGGGCAGCAGCGCGGTCGCGGTCAGCGCCCCAAGGGCCAGCGTCAGCGGGATTCCGATAACGATCAGCCGGAAACTCAGCAACCCTCGGCGCATGACGTTGCCGAGATCGAGTCTGGAGGCCTGAACGAACAGGATCACCGTCAGCGCGACTTGCGCGAGCACGGTGTACCCCTCGGTCCCCGGCCCCGCGTCGAGCAGGTTCAGCCCGAACGGGCCGAGTGCCATGCCCAGCAGCATGAAGATCAACGCCGGCGCCACGTACCACCGCCTGATAAGGCCCGACACCAGCGCGTAGCAGAACACCAGCGCGATGAGGACGAGTGCTGTCTGGCTGTGCACGGCCGTGGCGAGAGCGCTAGACGCCGTTGTTGGGGCCGCCGCTGTTGGCGCCCGGGATGTCGGTGATCGGGGCGTTCGGCATCGGGGCCGGCGACGGGGTCGCCGGCAACGCCGGAATCTGGTCGGCCGGAATGTCGTGCAGAACGTTCGCCGGGGGTCCGTTCTCACGTCCGCCGTAGACGCTGCCCGGCGCGCGGTCGCCCAGCAGTTGACTCACGGTCACCAGGTGGTAGCCGTTGGCCTTCAGGACGGGGATGAACTGCTCCACCAGATCGACCGTCGAGGAGTAGCTGTCATGCAACAGCACCACCGAGCCGGGCTTGATCTGCGTCATCAGCATGTAGCGGGTGGCGGCGGTATTGGCATCGTTGATCCAGTCGAACGGGATGACGTCCCAGAGGATTCCGGCGAGACCGTCCTTGGCCGCCTGCTGGTTGACGGCATCATCGGTGAGGCCACCGGGCGGGCGCCACAACTTCGGGGTCTGGCCGGTCGCCGAAGCGATCGCCTGCTGCGCCTTGGATAACTGCTCCGCAACGTAGCGATCGGGAATGGTGGTCATGTTGGGGTGTTCCCAGGTGTGGTTGCCGATCTCCATGCCGGCCTCGGCAACCCGCTTGGCGCCGGCCGGGTTCGCCGCCACCTTGTTGCCGATCATGAAGAACGTCGCCTTGGCACCGGCATCTTTCAGCACGTCGACAAGCCGGTCGGTGTAGGGCGTCGGGCCGTCGTCGAAGGTGAATGCCACGCACTTGTCCACCGCGCAGTCGACGGGGGCGGCGGTCTCGGTGTGGGCCGCGCAGCCGCTCAACAGCAGCGCAGCGACAAGGATCGGTAGTCGGCGCGGCACAGCGATGAGTTTACGGCAGCACGGCCGGGCTGAACTCCTCGAGCATCTCGGTGACCAGGGCGGCGATCGGCGAGCGCTCGCTGCGCATCAGCGTGATGTGGGCGAACAGCGGGTGGCCCTTGAGCTTCTCGATGACGGCGGCGACACCGTCGTGGCGTCCGACGCGCAGGTTGTCACGCTGAGCGACGTCGTGGGTGAGCACCACCCGCGAGCCCGCCCCAAGCCGGGACAGCACCGTCAGCAGCACGTTGCGCTCCAGGGACTGTGCCTCGTCGACGATCACGAACGAGTCGTGCAGGGATCGGCCGCGGATGTGGGTCAGCGGCAGCACCTCGAGCATGCCGCGCGACTGCACCTCCTCGAGCACCGCGGGGCTGGCCAGGCCTTCGAGGGTGTCGAAGACGGCTTGGGCCCACGGCCCCATCTTGTCGCTCTCGCTGCCGGGCAGGTAGCCGAGTTCCTGCCCGCCGACTGCGTACAGCGGCCGGAACACCACGACCTTGCGCTGAGTACGCCGCTCCAGGACCGCTTCCAGGCCCGCGCACAGCGCGAGGGCGGACTTGCCGGTGCCCGCCTTGCCGCCCAGCGACACGATGCCCACCGATTCGTCGAGCAACAGATCCAGTGCCACCCGCTGCTCGGCGGAGCGCCCGCGCAGGCCGAACACCTCCCGGTCGCCGCGCACCACTTGGACGCGCTTGTCGGCGTTGACCCGGCCCAAGGCGTGCGAGCTGCCGCCGAGCAGGCGAATGCCGGTGTGACACGGCAGGTTACGGGCGTCCGCCAAGTCGACCTCGCCGTCGGCGAAGATTGCGTTGATATCCTCGGGAGCCACGTCGAGTTCGGTCATACCGGTCCAGCCCGACGTGATGACATCCTGCGCGTGGTACTCGTCGGCGGGCAGGCCCACCGCGCCGGCCTTCACCCGCAGCGGAATGTCCTTGCTCACCAACGTCACTCGCTTGCCCTCGGCGGCCAGATTGGCGGCGCAGGCAAGGATCCGGGCGTCGTTGGTGCCGGTGCGGAAGCCGCTCGGCAGTACGGCGGGATCGGTGTGGTTGAGCTCGACGTGCAGCGTACCGCCATGTTCCCCAACGGGAATCGGCTGATCGAGCCTGCCGTGCTCAAGCCGGAGATCGTCGAAGAGCCGAAGCGCCTGGCGGGCGAACCAGCCCAATTCATGATGGTGGCGCTTGGCCTCCAGTTCGCTGATCACCACCAGCGGGACGACCACCTCGTGTTCGGCGAACCGCGTACACGCCCACGGGTCAGAGAGCAGGACGGAAGTGTCGAGCACGTACGTCCGGGTGGGCGAGTGCGGATCGGTCACAGGCGCTCCTCTAGGCTCGCTGGCCTGCGGAGCCCGCTGCGGACTCGTCCCGGCCACCTGAAACCGACGCTACCCCGCGCGGCTAGTGCGACGTTGAGGCGCGCCGTGTCCAAACTGTTACGCGGAGACGAATTTCTTGAGCTGAGGTTCGTCGGCCAGACCCCAGGCGATGATGCCGTCGGAAACCACCTTGTTCGCCGCGGCCTGGTCGAAAATGCCGGCCTCGGCGACGGTGCGCAGCTTGCTGTCCCGGTACTCGAGGATGTCGCCACCGATGACGGGGAACGCCGGCGCGCGCCGGGAGATCGCCGCGATCGTGGAGTCGCGGTGCTGCTCGAGGCAGTGCGCAACGAGGTTGTCGAAGAACTCGCGGTGGCGTTCTTCGTCGTTGGCGATGCGTCCGACAAGTTTCTTCAGGACCGGCTCGTCGGTCCTGGCCTCGACAGTGCGCAGGTACACCGCGTGGGCGCGCTCGTAGAGCGCCATGAAAACCAGCGTCTCGATCTGGGTGTAGTTGCTGGCCCGATAGCCGCGCATCACGTGGTTGACCCGGACCTCTTCGTCGGCATTCGGGTCAATGTTGCGGGTCACGATGAAGTACTCGCGCAGCGCGATGGCATGCAGGTTTTCCTCGCAGGTCCAGCGGCCCAGCCAGCGGCCCCATCTTTCCTCGAGGATGAAGTGCTCGACCAGTTCACGGTGGTATCCGGCGAGGTTGTCCTTGGTGATCAGCACGATCTCGAGGGCGTCGACAATTTCCTTGGGCAGCGTGACCTGCGACGGATCCCAGTCCTCGCCACCGAGGAACGCGAAGTCGCGGCCCTGATCGAAGGGGACGTAGTCGTGGGCGTACCACTCGTCGGCGGTCCGCAGGTAGCGGGCCAGGTTGTCGGCGACAACCGGCTCAAGCTCCAGAGTCAACGCATTTGCGACAGGTTTCTGTGCCATGCGGTAACTGTAACCGATATTAACGGATGTCCAGAAATCCCCCGGCCCGGCGTTTCTCCCCTGGCTAGAGCGTCAGACCGGGGTACAGCGGGTTGGCGTCGAGCAGTTCGGCCGCCGCCGACCGGACCCAGTCCGAGGTCTGGTCGACCAGCGTGTACTTGGCCTTGGACGGCCCGTTGGGGCCGGCGCCGGCCGTAGTGTTCGACAGCACCTCGACGACGAGTTCGGCCACCCGGTCGAACTCGGCGGGCCCGAATCCGCGCGTGGTGAGCGCCGGGGTGCCGAACCGGATTCCGCTGGTGTACCAGGCGCCGTTGGGGTCGGCCGGAATGGAGTTGCGGTTGGTGACGATGCCGGAGTCCAGCAACGCACCCTCGGCCTGGCGGCCCGTCAACCCGAAGGACTGCACATCGAGCAGCACGAGGTGGTTGTCGGTGCCGTCGGTGACCAGCTTGGCGCCACGGCGCATCAGTCCGTCGGCGAAGGCCTGGGCATTGTCGGCCACCCGTTGCGCGTAGGCCTGGAACGAGGGCTGGCGCGCCTCGGCGAAGGCCACCGCCTTGGCCGCCATCACGTGCGACATCGGGCCACCGAGCACCATCGGGCAGCCCTTGTCCACCGCGTCTGAATATTCCGCGGTGGCCAGCACCAGACCACCGCGCGGCCCGCGCAGCGACTTGTGCGTGGTGGTGGTGACCACGTGTGCGTGCGGAACCGGATTCTCGTCGCCGGTGAACACCTTCCCGGCGACCAGGCCGGCGAAGTGGGCCATGTCCACCATGAGGGTGGCGCCGACGTCGTCGGCGATCTCGCGCATCCTGGCGAAGTTGACCCGCCGGGGATAGGCCGAATAGCCGGCCACCAAGATCAGCGGCTTGAACTCCCGGACGGCCGCGGCGACGGCGTCGTAGTCGAGCAACCCGGTCTCCGGATTGGTTCCGTAGCTGCGCTGCTGGAACATCTTTCCGGAGATATTGGGCCGGAAGCCGTGGGTGAGGTGGCCGCCGGCGTCCAGCGACATGCCCATCAGGCGCTGGCTGCCCAGCTTGCCGCGCAGTCGCTCCCATTCGGACTCGGAGAGGTCGTTGACGTTCTTCACACCGATCTCGGAAAGCGCGGGCGCCTCGACCCGGGTGGCCAGGATGGCCCAGAACGCCACCAGGTTGGCGTCAATGCCGGAGTGCGGCTGCACATAGGCGTAGGGGGCGCCGAACAGTTCGCGGGCGTGCTCGGCGGCGATGGCTTCGACGTTGTCGACGTTCTGGCAGCCGGCGTAGAAGCGGTGGCCGATGGTGCCTTCGGCGTACTTGTCCGACAACCAAGTGCCCATGGTGAGCAGAACGGCCGGCGAAGCGTAGTTCTCGCTGGCGATGAGCTTCAGCGAATCCCGTTGGTCGGCAAGCTCTTTGCGGGTGGCCGCAGCGATCCTCGGTTCGACGGACTCGATGACCTGCAGCGCTGCCCGGTAGGCCTCGCTGGCGGTGTCGGCGTAGTCCGCGCCGGGCGCGGCGGAGGAAGACAGAATCGCGTCGGTGGACATGGTCCAAAGCGTAGTCGGCGGCCCGACAAGCGGCGCTGAGTGCCTCCACGCTCCGGCGCGCTGTTCACCTCATGATCACCAGCAGCCACAGGGGTATCCGCCCGGTAGTACCCATACTTGTGCCCGCCTCGCAGCGACAACCGGCAGGCTTCGGAGTCGAGCATCCCATTGGCGCGGTGCTTGTCGCTCGGAGGCGGGCAGAAGTATCGGTGACCTCGGCAAGATCGGCTGGCTGCGAGGCGGCAGGTATCAGGCCACCTCGGCGCGCAGCGACGACGGGATCAGCGGCTCGTCGAGCAGGCGGCCGAACCGTTCGGTGAGCCCCACCCCGGCCGGGCGCTCGTCGAGCCAGGCCCGCAGCAGCCGGTAACCCTCGACATAGGTCGATGTGTAGGCACGCCACAGCGGCGAGGACAGGAACTTCAGCATCTGCCGGGCGCGGCGGTCGTCGACCAGCAGCCAGCGCTGCAGAAACGCGGCGACGTCGGCGGCGTCACGTCCCTGGTCGTGCAGCATCAGCGCGGCATCCTGGCGCACCCCGGCCAGGTCCGCCCGGGCGCTGGCCAGCGCCTCGGCCCGCTCGCCGTCAAAACGCAGACCCAGGTCGGCGTAGATCTCCTGCGCCCAGCGGCCCCAGCCCGGACCCACCGCCGCGTGCAGCGCAAGATCGGCCAGCCCCTCCGCCATCAGGCACTGCGGGGTGTTGACCAAGAAGATGGTCTGCTCGCTCTGGCCCATCACCGCGACCAGACGCTCCTCCTTGCGGCAGTGCTCGGTGTGGTGGCCCGGGTAGGACTCGTGGGCGATCAGACTCGGCAGGTTCGACATCTGCTGGCGCAAGTCGGCGTTGACCGCCACCCGGGATTGATAGTCACCCTCGTAGTAGTTGAACCCCGACCACGGCTTGTCGGTCACCACCTCGTAGATCACCGTCTCGGCGTCGGGCAGCGGGAACCTGGCGCGCACGATGTCGCGCAGCGCGCTCGAGAAAGCGCTGATGACTTCCTCGAGGCGATGCGGCGGGATCTCGTCGGCCCGGCGGTCGGCCTCCATGCGATCCGCCAGGGGCCCGCCGCCGCCGAGCACCTCGTCGATCCGGGCGTGCGCCGCCCGGTAGCTCTCGACGTCGCCACGGCTGATCTCGACGTCGAAGTAGTCGCGCACCTCCTCGACGAACCCGACATCCTCACCGGCGAACTTCCGCCCGGCGCAGGCCAGCGCCCGCAGGTGCGCGGCGATGAACTCGGCACGCTGCTCGGTGAAAGCCGTGGTGCGCGGCACATCCGGCAGCGCGCCGAGCAGACCTATCGCCTGTGCAGCGAGAGCGGCCGGCTGGGGCGCAGGCTCGTCGGACACCTGGGCGCGAAGCCGTCCATCCCCGGTGAAGGAATCGACGTACCCTTCCTCAATGCGGTCGAACCGCAAACCGATCAACAGGTATTCGCGAATCAGGTGGTCCGGCTCCATGCCATTCACGCTAACTGCAAGGCTTGTGACATGGCGCGGCTGAGCGAACCCAGCCCCTACGTGGAGTTCGACCGAAGCGAATGGCGCGCACTGCGCATGTCGACGCCGCTCAAGCTCACCGAAGAGGAGCTCGTCGGGCTGCGCGGACTCGGCGAGCAGATCGACCTGCTGGAGGTCGAAGAGGTCTTTCTTCCGCTGGCCCGGTTGATCCATCTGCAGGTAGCCGCCCGCCAGGGCCTGTTCGCGGCCACCGACGAGTTCCTGGGCGAGCCGCGGCAGAATCCCGACCGGCCGGTGCCCTTCGTGATCGGCGTGGCCGGCAGCGTCGCGGTGGGCAAGTCGACCACCGCACGTGTGCTGCAGGCGCTGTTGTCCCGCTGGGACGACCACCCGCGAGTGGATCTGGTCACCACCGACGGATTCCTCTACCCCAACGCCGAGCTCACCCGGCGAAACCTGGTGCACCGCAAAGGGTTTCCGGAGAGCTACGACCGCCGCGGGCTGATGCGGTTCGTCACATCGGTCAAGTCCGGCGCCGACCAGGTGGGCGCTCCGGTCTATTCGCACCTGATCTACGACATCGTCCCCGAAGAGAGGCATGTCGTCACCCATCCCGACATCCTGATCCTGGAGGGGCTCAACGTCTTACAGACCGGACCGCGGTTGATGGTCTCGGACCTGTTCGACTTCTCGGTGTACGTCGACGCCCGCATCGAAGACATCGAGCAGTGGTACGTCGAGCGCTTCCTGGCGATGCGGGCCGGGGCGTTCGCCGACCCGGCCTCGCACTTCCACCACTACGCCAGCCTGACCGACCAGCAGGCGGTCTCAGCAGCCCATGACATCTGGCGAACCATCAACCGTCCCAACCTGATTGAGAACATCCTGCCGACCCGACCACGGGCCACTGCGGTACTTCGCAAGGACGCCGACCACGCGGTCAAGCGACTGCGGCTGCGTAAGCTCTAGTCTCAACGGTCAGGGTGTGTTCGCTGCCGTCGTACTTGGCGCAGTTCAGGTTGCACCCTCGCCAGATCAACGACCACGACGGGAGTCCGTCGGCCGGCATCCGCTGCCGGATTGGTATGACGACGCCAAACTGGGCATCTTCCTGCACTGGGGGCTGGCGCCGGTCAGGTTGGTGTTGGTGAGGTTCGCGTCCCGCAGGGTCGACTTGGTCAGGTTGGCGTCGGTTCCTAGGGAACCGACAGGTAACCGGCCGCCTTGTCAGCCCAGAAGTTCAGGTCGGTGATATCACCGCCGGGGGTCGGAGTACCCCGAGTGGAGATACCGAGCCCGGCGCCGAACAATACTGACATCGCCCCGGCGTTGGCGGCATCCGTCATGTGCTCGCCCCAGGTGACGGTCGAACCAGAGCCGGTGATCTTCGGATCGGTAGCATTATTCGCGCTCAGGTGGTCGAACATCCCGTCGGTCGCCGTGAACGAGTCACCGAAGAAATAGCTCGTCGCCGAGTCCTCGAAACCGCAAATCGAGCCCGAAGGGCAATCGGCGGCACTGGTGTTGGGCAGGTCGCGCCCGGTCAGGGTGGTCGATCCGTTGATGTGGCCCTGCGGGATCTGCCAGAGCATCACCGGAGCGTTGACAGCGGTTGACAGCGCCTTCACCAGCAGCAGGTAGTTGTTCCACTGGTCGGCGTTGAAGAACCACCTGGCGATGTTGGGATCGGCCTTGGCGGCGTCCTGGAAGTTGGCGAAGACCTGCTGGAACTGGGCGTCGCTCTGGTCCGTCTTCAAGCTCTTCAGAGTTGCGACGTCCACACCGAAGTACTTGTTGATCGTGGCGTCGTCGCAACCTTGGGATCCGTTGTTGCAGTACCACTGCGCCGTGGTGATGAGGTCAGTCATATCACCGAGTGCGGCGGTTCCGGACGTCTGCCAGTTCGGGTCGTAGGGGTAAGCCCCGTCCACTCCGTACTTGTCGATGGCGAGGAAGGGTTTGCGGTCGGGGCTGCCCGCCCAGGATGTTACGCCGACCTTGTTGAGGAAGTTGCCGAGGTTGGTCCCCGCAGTGGAAATTTTCGGGCGTCCTGCCGTCCAGCCCACCCCGCTGCTCCACTGGTTCTGCCACGGGTAGACGACGGAGTCGGTCTCGTGCAGCAGGCCCATCTTTCCGTTTTGGTAGTCGGATGAGGCGACCGACCAGATGTTGGTCTTCCACCCGATCCGCAGGTTCGGCATGTTCTTACCGACGTAGTAGTTGATCGCCTCGACCATCCCCTCGACAGTGTTGTCGAATTGCGGGTCGGCAGCGGTGAGAAGACCGGCGTCCGTCATCGGCTTCATGACGTTTGCGTAGTTCTGCGTGCGGTCTGTGTTGAGGGGCTTCGGTGTAGTGGTGTCCGGGTTATAAGTAGTCCCATCCCACTGGTACATCTTCGCCGTGTCCGCGGCGATGTAGAGATAGCCCGCGGTCCCTGTCTGGGGGAACGCATTCCGATTCGGTAGTTGAACCTGGAACGAGGGAGCGTTGATCGCCATGTAACCGAGGAAGTCGGGTTCCATGACGACCTGCACCGGAACGCCGACCTGGTTCATGGTGGTGAAGTCTTTAGCCACTTTCGTGAAGTAGCGCGTCATATAGCCGGTGAACTGGCCCGGGGTCTGGCCCCAGTCGAGGTTGTGCTCGTTGATCGCCTTGTAGGCGGAATCCGGGCCCTCGACAACACCGGTGCTCCCGGAGGCGTTGCTGACCGCCTGAATGTTGTAGAACACCACGGCCGGAACCATCCCGTGCCGCACGGCCTGGGTTAACAAGCCTGTCAGGTTGCCGTCGGTGAAGTCCGCGCCGCCCTGATCGTAGATGTAGAGGTAATCGATCGGCGCCACCTTGTCCTGGAAATTGAAGCTCTCCAGGAAGGCGTCTCCGGTCCCGTTGGTCAGCGCCACCGTGCCCACCGGGGTCTTCCCGTCGACCGTGCTGATATCAGGCACCACGTGAGTGGTCGGGTTGGCGATGTAGACACCGAGATACCGCCCGGCCGTACCGTCCTTGGCCTGGACCGACACCCCGAGGAAGCCGGGTTGGTTCGCCTTGACTGTCAGCGTGTTGTCCGTCAGACCAGGGGTGATATCGACCAGCGACTTGTTGGCCAGCCAGGTATAGGAACTCGACGGTCCGGGCAGGGTCAGCGTGAACGTGGTGCCGGCTTCGACCCTGATTCCGTCGGCAGTCGGCTGGGACGAATCGACTCGCACCGCCAACGCCGATGTCTTTGAATCGAGCTCCGGGAATGTAAGCAGCGAGGAACTGGGCGCGATGTTGACGGCGACGCTCGCATCGGGGGCGGCGGTCCTGAACAGATGAAGGTGGGGGCCGGTGTCTCCGAGCCCGACGGTGAACTGGTCGGTTCCACCGTAGGCATCGAACGACGTCGGTGTGTAGGTGTATTCAC
This sequence comes from Mycobacteriaceae bacterium, assembly GCA_037129875.1. Classification (GTDB taxonomy): domain Bacteria; phylum Actinomycetota; class Actinomycetes; order Mycobacteriales; family Mycobacteriaceae; genus Mycobacterium. The sequence goes on along the minus strand of JBAXUD010000004.1, from coordinate 12,628 downwards.
CCGTGGCCGGGTCGATGCTGACCGTGCCGTTGCTGGGCTGGCTCAAAAGCTTGTAGACGATGGGATCGCCCTCAGGGTCGACGGCCCCTATGGTGCCGGTGATGGTGTCGTCGGCGGTTTGCGCCAACTGCACCGGGCTGGCGGTGGGTGCGTTGTTGAACAGGGTGCGCCGCACAAGCAGAAGAGTTCCGGAAAGCAAGTCAGTGATGCGGTTGGCCGGCAGACTGGCCAGGAAGGCGCTGACTCGAGCGAAGAGTTCATCGATCTTCGCACCCACCGGTGCTATGGCCGCCGCCGGCGCCGGCGCCGGCTGGGCCGGCATCAATGCCCGGCAAGTCGCGCACTGAGCTGCCGGGGCCAACGCCGATGCAGGAAGCACAGCGGTCGAGGGAGGCATTCCGCTTTGCCGTGAGCCGTTCACCACCTGACGCGGTACCCCGATATCGGCGCGCGCGGCGGATGACAACGGGGCCTGAAGCGTGCGATGACTCGACGGAGCGACTGCGTCACCGTCGGCGACGACCGCCGGAGTAGCCACGGTGCGTGCGGTGGCGGCGGGCTTGACCGCCGAATGACGGTTCGGGTTTGCGGTCCCGGCATCGCTGTCCGCGTCGGACCGCGTGGATCCCGCCACCGAAGTCGATCGGGGAGCCCGGTTCGAGTGGCGGCGTCCCGGCGCCGAACCCACCCCTGCGTCGGTCGCCGCCGGACCCGCCGACACCGTCGAAGAATCGGAGTCACGGCCGTCCGCCGAGGCGACTCCGACCGCCTGCGGACCCGCGAGGGACAAACCGAGCACAAAAGCCGCCGCCCCGACCCGCACACTGTTGTTAATTGGCGCCATCGCCACCACCTCCGGAAAAGCCGGGCCCACCGGTCCGAGAAGCCATTTTTACAATCTGACGATAACTCGAACTCACAGACAACTCTGTAAAAACTCAAAGACTGTCTTAAGTGAGCGGACTTCAATCGCAGGGTCTGGGGGCCCGCGGCGGACCAGTGCCCCGCATCGGGGGGCGTTACGTGCCGGGCGCACAGTTGCGGCTCTCTTTTCGACCGGTTTACTCGCGACGCGTTCTGCCGGGATCCCGCGCGTACCCCGTCTGGGCTGCGCATCGTTTAGAGCCGCGCCGATATTCGGAAGACGCGCCCTAGCCGGTCGGAGTGGCGAACACGAACAGCGCCATGAACGCCAGGTTGATGAAGTAGGCCGCCTCCACCAACCCGACGGTGATGAAGAACGGGGTGAACAACCGCCCCTGGGCCTCCGGCTGCCGGGCAATCCCCGAGATCAGGGCATTGCCGGCGATTCCGTCGCCGATCCCGGCGCCGATCGCGCCGCCTCCGAGAATCAGGCCTCCACCGATCAGGGCACCGGCGGCAATCATGGGGTCCATCTCTTTCTCCTCTCTCGTCAGCGGGTCACGCCTGGCGGCGGACGCCTATCAGTTGCAGGACGCCGAAGAACAGCGCGTAGAGACCGAAGGCCACCATCACGGCCTTGCCGGCCCCCGTCAGCGCGAAGACTCCGGCCGGGATGATGGCGATCTGCCCGACAAAGCCGATGAAGTTGAACAGGCTCAGCCCGGTGCCGATCGGGCGGATGTTCGCCCGGCCCGCCAGCCAGTTGCCCACGATTCCGTAGAACACGAACGCCGCGGCGATGCCGTAGGACCAGCTCGTGGTCAGGCCGGTCAGGCGGGCGAGCGGGCCGGCGAAGGCCGCGACGCCGAGCCCGATCAATCCGACGCCGGTGGCGTCCAGGCGGATCGCGGTGCGCAGCAGTGAATCCTTGGCGTGGGTCAGAACGTCGGTTGTCATGGGGTGCCTCCTCCTGGAATCGATTGGCTTACACCATCGACCCTGCTCAGGGGGCACTGCCAGCTCCAGACGCAGCACTGCCAGGCACTGCCAAAGGGCTGCTCAGTGCTGAACGGAAGCCGTCCGGGCGCGCAGGTCCGCGGCGATCAGCCGGGCCGCGGCGTTCTGCCAGTTGTGGAACGACCGCTGCGGGACGTCGGTGACGAACCACTGCCAGGCTTGGCGGGCCACCGGGTCAAGCCCCGCCGCGGTGGCGTTCTGGGCATAGGCGCGAACCCCGACGACATACGGGAAGTACAGCGCGTTGTAGTAGCGCCACTGCTCGGTGGTTCCGAAGTCGCCGTCGTCGCGGGGCTTGAGCCGGTCGATCTGATCGGCGAGCAGCGCGCGCAATTCCGCCGCCCGTTCCAGGGGCTGGTCGGGCGCCCCCCGATCGGCCAACCGGGTGTCGATCTCGGGCAATTGGGTCAGCGGGCTGGCCATCAGTTTCGCGAGATCGCCGTAGTGGCCCAGTGCCCGGCGGGTCAGGCGGGCGAAAGTCTCGTCGTCGAGGTCGTCGAGCGGACTCGGCGAGCACAGGGGCAGCGCGGCCTCGGTGGTGCGCAACGCGGCACGGTCTGCCCGCAGCCGCGGTGAGCGGGAGAAGGCGATGCGGTCCAGCAACCCGGCCAGCGGCCCGGCGAACACGGTGGCAGCGATCGCAATCGCCAAGGTGGCCAACGCCGTGGCCGTAAGCACCACGGTGCCGTCGGCATCCCAGTTGAACGCGGCTGTTCCGATCAGCAGCTGGCCGTCCAACAACGCCACCGCCAGGAAGGCGCCGACGAACGATCTGAACATCGCAGCGCGCAACGCCTGCCCCTCGTCGAAGGCGTCCCACAGCGCCACTGCCACACCCAACAACAGCACGTCGAAACCCGTCGCGGCCAGGGCCATCCAACTCGGCACCAGCCCGAGCGGAATGACCAGAATGGCGTTGCTCAGCGCGAAGAACAACGTCGCGACAGCCACCACGCCGGCCACCCGCGCCGGCTGTGCGGGCCGTCGCACGGCGGCCACCATCGCACCGAGGGTCGACACCGAGATCACCGCGAACATCAGCCAATGCCCTAGTCGCAGTGGGCCATTGACACTTCCTGCCAGTGCCGCGCCCAGCAGCACCGCGGCGGCGACCACTGCCGTCAGGGTCATCTCGCGGCCCCGGCCGCGCATGGTGTCGGCTGGGCGGGCAAGTTCGAGCACGACGGCGAACCAGGCGATCGCAGGCAACGCCACGAGATAGATTTCGATGCGGCTGAACACTTCTGAATACTTTCCGCCGACGGTGCGCACCGCATCGAGAGCGACCACGATCGCAAAGGCGCACAAGCCGATGGCCGCCAGCACCAGCACCGGCTTGCGGGGATCGCGGGACAACAGATACAGGCCCATCCACCACGCCAGTGCGAAGACGAGCGCCGAGAGGGCCACCACGTCTCAGGCTCCGAATCGACGATGCCGGCGGCTGTAGTCGCGCAATGCCCTCAGGAAGTCGACCTGCCGGAAGTCCGGCCAGTGCGCCTCGGTGAACCACATCTCCGAATAGGCGCTCTGCCAGAGCAGGAATCCGCTGAGCCGCTGCTCGCCCGACGTCCGGATCACCAGGTCGGGATCGGGCTGGCCGGAGGTGTAGAGGTTCTCGGAGATGCTGTCGACGGTGACCGACTCGATCATCTGCTCCGGGGTGGCGCCGTTGGCCAACTGCTTTCCCAGCAACGAGCGGACTGCGCCGACGATTTCCTGGCGGCCTCCGTAGCCGACGGCGACGTTGACGTGGAACGAACCGGTGGGTGCGGTGGAGGCGGCGGCGTCCACGGCGTCGCGTACCCGCCGCGCCTGCTCGTCGCCGATCAGTTCCAGATCTCCCACGGTGCGAACGCTCCAGTGTTTGGCCGGCGCGCAGATCTCCTCGACGACGTTGGTGATGATCTCGATGAGGTCCGCGAGCTCCTCAGGATTGCGCTGAAGATTCTCCGTCGACAGCAGATACACCGTCGCCATCTCGATGCCCGCCGCCGCACACCACCGCAGCATCTCGGCGATCTTGGCCGCGCCCATGAGGTAGCCGTAGCTGACGTTGTCGTAACCGGCGTCACGCGCCCAGCGGCGGTTACCGTCGCACAAAACGGCAATATGGCGAGGGAGTCCGGATTTGGACTTCTCGAGCCCATGCCGCAAGCGCATCTCGTAGAGCCGGTAGGCCGGCTCCTTGAGGCGTGCCGGAATGATCTCCACGACAATCCAGACTACTGTGATTGCCGAAGACAAGACCGGGCGAACGCCACCTCGATTCGGTGGAGGTGAAGATGACATCGGGGACCGAAGTCAGCGATCCTGACCAGACGCGTCCTGACGGGGGCGAGGCAGAGGACCTTCCCGAAGCCATCGTCGACGGCGTCAGTCAGTACCTCGGAAAGCCGCGGGCCCGGGGATGGATTCATGTCTACTCCGCCGCGGTCGCCGCCGTCGCGGGCACGACGCTGGTGGCGGTGTCCTGGGCGCTGCAGGGGACCCGGGCCGGGATCGCCACCCTGATCTACACGGTGACGATCGTCGCGATGTTCACCGTAAGCGGGACCTACCACCGCGTGAACTGGACGTCGCCGACCGCGCACAAATGGATGAAACGGCTCGACCACTCGATGATCTTCGTGTTCATCGCCGGCAGTTACACCCCGTTTGCCCTGCTGGCCCTTCCCGAACACGACGGTTGGACGCTGTTCTGGATCGTCTGGGGCGGCGCCCTGGCCGGCGTGCTGCTCAAGATGTTCTGGCCGTCCGCCCCGGCGTGGGTGGGGGTTCCGCTCTACATGCTGCTGGGCTGGGTGGCCGTCTGGTTCGTCGGGCCGATCATGGCGGGCGCCGGGGTGGCGGCGTTGGTGCTGCTGATCGTCGGCGGCGTCTTTTACAGCGTCGGCGGGGTGCTCTACGCGCTGAAATGGCCCAACCCGTGGCCGACGACGTTCGGCCACCACGAGTTCTTCCACGCCTGCACCGCCGTCGCGGCGATCTGTCACTACATCGCGATGTGGTTCGCCGTCTTCTGGTGACGGCTAGGGCGATACCCGCGTGACGTTCGCCGGCGACCAGTAGGCCTTCATCGCCGCCACCTTGCCATCGGCGTCGAACACCATCACATCGATGGGCTCGATGCGGATCCGGTGTTCGCCGGCACCGATGGTGATGGCGAACATGAACGCCGCCTCGTGCCCGGCGACCCGCAGGGCGAGCAATTCCGTTTCCTTCGGCGCACTTTCGATGTTCTTGTAGAAACCGTGGATGGCGTGCCGCCCGATGTGCACCTCACCGCCGACCGGGTCCTCCACGGTGGCGTCTTCGGCGTACAGCGCGGCGATGTCGTCGGCGGTGCCGTTCGCCACCAGTTCCAGGTAGCGGCGGACGACGGACTCGATGTGTTCGGCCCCAAGGGATCCAGTGTCGGGCATGACCCGACGCTACTACGCGCCTCCAGTGCGTCGGCTAAAGCCGACGCTATACCGGCACCTCGAGCGCGTCGGCGAGTTCGGCCGCGCCGGTAACCGGCAGGGCGCACACCCGGCCCCGGCAGAGATAGGCCGCGTCGGCACCACGCACCCGGTCCCGTCCGGCCAGCAGCGGCATGGAATCCACAGGTCCGCCGACAACGACAGTGCCGCCGGGCGCCAGTCGCCGGGCCGCCGCCAGAAGATCGGACTCCGGCCCGGCGGTAGCGACCGCCACCTGTAGCGGACCGCGTACGGCAGCCTCGGCTACGGCCAGCCAGTGGCCCGCCGAACGGGGTGCCCGGGCCAGCAGCGCGGAGTGGGCCAGCAGCGTGCTGGCCGCCGCCTCGCCGTAGCGGCCGGCGCGGTCGGCGTCGACCAGGTGCGCGGCGGTCAGCAGCGCCTCGGCGATGGCCGACGCCCCCGACGGGGTTGCGCCGTCGACCGGGTCGGCGGGGCGGACCATCAACTGCTCGGCGTCGTCGGCGGTGTCGAACCAGCGGCCGGGCCGATCGGGGTCGGCGAAGTGCCGCAGAGCCAGATCGAGCAGGCCGGTGGCGTGCTGCAACCACTGCTGCTCGGCAGTCAGCTGGTACACCGCCAACAATCCGGTGGCCAGCATCGCGTAGTCCTCGAGGATGGCCGCGCTCTCACCGACGGTGCCGCCGAGGCTCGCCCGGCGCAACCGCCCGTCGACCCGATGCAGGTCGACGATCGCCTGCGCACAGCGGCGGGCCGCGGCCAATAGCCGCGAATCCTCGAGTGCCACAGCAGCTTCAGCCAGCGCGGTGATCGCCAGACCGTTCCAGGCCGTCACCACCTTGTCGTCGCGGCCCGGCTGCACCCGCGGTGCTCGCGCCGCCATCAGTTCTGCGCGCACACGGGCGAAACGCTCCCAGTCGTCGGGATCGGCCGGCAACTGCAGCACCGAGGCGCCGTGTTCGAACGTGCCGGTATCGGTGACATCGAAAACCCTTGCAGCCCAATCGGCGTCGTCCGAACCGAGGACGTCGCGCAACTGCGCCGGGGTCCACACGTAGGTCGAACCCTCGACACCGGCGGCGTCGGCATCCAGCGACGAGGTGAACATGCCGGCGTCGCCGAGGTCGTTGAGCAGGAACGCCGCGGTCTCAGCGGCAACCCGCCCGGCCAGCGGATCGGCGGTCCGACGGGCCCAGTGCGCATACACCCGCAGCAGTAGAGCGTTGTCGTACAACATCTTCTCGAAGTGCGGTACCACCCAGTCGGCATCCACGCTGTAGCGGGCGAAGCCGCCCGCCAACTGGTCGTAGATACCGCCGCGCGCCATCGCCGAGCAGGTACGCCGCACTGTTGCCAGGGGTACCGGCGAGGCAGTGCGCTCGTAGGTGCGCAGCAGCCCTTCCAGCAGAGCCGACGGCGGGAATTTCGGGGCAGGGCCGAAGCCGCCGCGGGTGGTGTCCTCGTCGCGCAGCACCGCGGCCGCGGCGTGATCGCACAGCGCCGGGGTGATCTCACCTCCGCCGCCGGGTAACCCGGAGGCCATCCGCCGCAATTCACCGGCGATGTGGTCGGAGGCCTGTTCGACCTCGCCCCGACTCCCCTGCCAGGTCTCGGTCACTGCGGCGAGTAACTGCAGAAACTGCGGCTTGGGGAAATACGTGCCGCAGAAGAACGGCCGTCCGTCCGGGGTCAGGAAGCAGGTCATCGGCCAGCCGCCGTGCCCGGTCATGGCGACGGTGGCGTTCATGTAGACGGCGTCGAGGTCAGGACGCTCTTCCCGGTCGACCTTGATGCACACGAACGCGTTCATCGCCGCCGCGACGTGCGCGTCCTCGAAAGACTCGTGCGCCATCACATGGCACCAATGGCAGGCCGCGTAGCCGATCGACAGCAGGATGGGCACATCCCGGCGGGCCGCCTCGGCCAGTGCTTCGGGGGTCCACTGCTTCCAGTGCACCGGGTTGTCGGCGTGCTGGCGCAGATACGGGCTGGTCGCTACAGCGAGTTCGTTGCCAGCGCCGGTGAGCTCGTTACCCGCCGGGCTCACCCGAGGGCTCCCGGGTTGCGGCGGTTCCGCCGCCGTCGATCACGGTCCGGGCCTCACCGACGGGTACGGAACCCTCAGCCTCGGCGAAATGGTCGCGCGCCTTCTTGAGGTGCCGGTTCATCGACCACACCAGCGCGAACACGGCGACCATCAGGAGTACGACGAGGAGCAGGCCGACCGGACTGGCCTTGCCGAAGTCCGGACCGGTTTTCGTCGGCCCGTCGGCCAGCAGGACGATCAGCACGTCGTTCATGGGCAGCGCGTTCACTCGAATACCTCGATTCCGGCGAACAGGTCGTCTTCGGGCAGAACAGCCGGCACCCGGGAGCGCACCAATTCGAACTCCTCGGTGGGCCAGAGCCGTTGCTGCCACTCTAACGGCGTGGCGAAGAAGAACCCGTCCGGGTCGATCTGGGTGGCATGCGCCCGAAGGGCTTCGTCGCGCTGGGCGAAATACGGCGCGCAGTGCACCCGGGTGGTCACCCGGGTGGCGAAGGCGTCATGGTCGGGATCCCACTGTTCCAGCCACCGGGCGAACGGCCCCTCCTGACCGTTCTTGGCGAATTCGTCCTGCAGCATCTGCATGCGCTGCCGGAGGAAGCCGTGTACGTAGTAGAGCTTGCTGACCGGCCACGCCGGTCCGGCCTCGGGGTAGGCCGCCGGGTCGGCGGCGGCTTCGAACGCCGCGACCGAAACCTGGTGGCAGCGAATGTGATCCGGGTGCGGATAGCCGCCGTTCTCGTCGTAGGTCGTCATGACGTGCGGGCGGAACTCCCGGATGAGCTTCACCATCCTGGCGACCGGCTCTTCAAGGGGAATCAGCGCGAAGCAGCCGTCGGGCAGCGGGGGCGCCGGATCGCCCTCGGGCAGGCCTGAGTCGACGAAACCCAACCACTGGTGCTCGACGCCCAGGATTTCGGCGGCCCTTGCCATCTCGTCGCGGCGGATATCGGCGATCCGGCCGTGTACCTCGGGGATGTCCATCGCCGGGTTCAGGATGTCGCCACGCTCGCCGCCGGTCAGGGTCACCACCAGCACGCGGTGGCCTTCATCGACATACCGCGCGCAGGTGGCCGCACCCTTGCTGGCCTCGTCGTCCGGGTGGGCGTGCACCGCCATCAACCGAAGTTCGGTCACGTGTCCCTCAAATGTCTGCCGATGCTGCTGCTTACTGCGGCCTCCGGTCCGGGCCGTTGACCATCAATAGTCCCATCCGCTGTGGGGGTACCCGCAATCCAGGCCGCTTCGACAGGCACACTGCTCCCATGACCGACACGCCCCCTCTGCCGCAGTCGCGGTACGGTCGGGCGCCCATGCCGGCGTCGACCCGGCGCCGGGTGGCGATCACGCTGGGAGTGCTGGCCACACTGGCTTTGATCGGTGCGGCCGTGGCGGCCTACCAACGCTTCGAGGGTGTCGACGTCGAAGGCAAAATGGTGGCCTACGAGGTACTTGACGACCAGACGGTCGCAGTCACGATCAGCGTGACCCGAAAGGACCCCGCGACGCCGGTGGTGTGCATCGTGCGGGCCCGTTCCGAGGACGGTGCCGAAACGGGCCGACGCGAGGTCCTGGTCGGGCCGGCCGATGCCCGCACAATTCAGGTGACCGCATCGGTCAAATCCTTCAAGCGACCGTTGGTCGGCGACATCTACGGCTGCGGCACCGACGTGCCCGCCTACCTGCGCAGTACTGGCTGATCAGCAAACCGCATGCCGGGAAACCCTGGATGTCCGCAGGTCCGCCGGTGCTACACTTTCTCGATACACGGTTCCTGCTGGGAGCCGTGTATTGCTTCATTTGCGCCCCAGACCCGCGGCGCGGGGGGCAATACACGCGGGGTCGCCCGCACCTCCTGGCAGTGACGACAGACTCACGCCGCGCACCGCGCGGAATGACGACCGAGGAGCGCGACGACAATGACCGACAACCAGGTGGTCTGGCTAACTCAGGAGTCCTACGACCGACTCAAGGCCGAACTCGACCAGTTGATTGCGAACCGTCCCATCATCGCCGCGGAGATCAACGACCGGCGCGAGGAGGGCGACCTGCGGGAGAACGGCGGCTACCACGCCGCTCGCGATCAGCAGGGCCAGGAAGAGGCGCGCATCCGCCAGCTTCAGGAACTGCTCAACACCGCAAAGGTCGGCGAGGCGCCCAAGCAGTCCGGCGTCGCACTGCCGGGCTCGGTCGTGGAAGTCGAATTCACCTGGGACACTGGCCGCACTGAAAAGGAGCGATTCCTGATCGCCACTCGCCAGGAGATCATCAGCGACGGCAAGCTGGAGGTCTACTCCCCCAACTCCCCACTGGGCGCAGCTCTGCTCCACGCCAAAGATGGCGAGGAACGTGAGTACACCGTGCCGAGTGGCAAGAAGGTCAAAGTAAAGCTCATCAGCGCCGAGCCGTATCACTCGTAGCTGCCCGGCGACGTGGCGCGCATTGCCGAAGACCTGTTGCTGTTGCTACTCGACAATGCCGAGGAACAACCTCAGCTGGACCGTGCCCCGCTCGGGCGAGCGCTGGCCGGTGCCCTGATTCTCGACCTCGCCTTCGACTGCCGGGTGCGACCCACCCTCTCCGACGAGCCGCTGCCGGCCGGACACCTGACAGCACTCGCCGGTTCGGTCCCGGTGGATCCCGCCGTGCGGCCGACGTGGGCACTGCTGCAACAGCGGCCGATCGCGCCGGCCGACGCCATCGCCGAGATGCGCAAACGCGCCGAGGACGACGTCCTGGACCACTTACTGCGCACCGGTCAGATACACCAGATCCAGTTGAGCGCACATCGGTTGCGCCGCAACCACTATCGCTGGCCGGTCAAGAACCGGGGCCGGGTTGCGGTGGCCCGCGCGGAACTGCTCGGGGTGCTCTTCGAACAGCGGCGGCCAGAGCCCGTCATGGCGGCGGTGATCTGTCTGCTGCACGGAGTCCGCGGACTCGATGCCGTCCTGTCGCTGAACGACGCCGGCGCCCGGGCGGTCGACGAGCGGGCCCGCGAGATCGCCGACGGCGCCTGGGTCGACAGCTCCGACACCGCGCAGGTGAACCTCTCGCTGACCCTCGCCGAGGTGCTTCCCGCGCTCGGATAGGCGACCGAGGCTAGGTCAGCGCCTGCTCGATATCGGCCACCAGGTCGGCCGGATCCTCGATGCCCACCGACAACCGCACCAGATCGTCGGGCACTTCAAGTTGGGATCCGGCCGTCGAGGCATGCGTCATCGCGCCGGGATACTCGATGAGCGACTCCACACCGCCCAGCGACTCGGCGAGAATGAAGATCTCTGTGCGCGAACAGAATTTGCGCGCAGCCTCCGGGCCGCCGGACATGCGCACCGACACCATCCCCCCGAACGCGCGCATCTGCCGGGCTGCCACCGCGTGTCCGGGATGATCCGGCAGACCGGGATAGAGCACCCGGCTCACAGCCGGGTGGCCGACCAGGAACTCAGCCACCCGCGCGGCGTTCTCGCTGTGGCGTTGCATACGCAGTTCCAGGGTCTTCAGGCCCCGCATCGTCAGGTAGGCATCGAACGGTCCGGGCACCGCGCCGGCACCGTTCTGCAGGAACGCGAAGGCGGCGTCGAGTTCCTCGTCGTTGGTCACCAACGCACCCCCCACCACGTCTGAGTGGCCGCCGATGTACTTCGTCGTCGAATGCAGGACGATGTCGGCGCCCAGAGTCAGCGGCTGCTGCAACGCAGGTGAGGCAAAGGTGTTGTCCACGAGGACCTTTGCGCCGGCGGAATGGCCGATCTCGGAGATCGCGGCCACATCGGCGATTGACAGCAGCGGGTTGGTGGGCGTCTCGACCCAGATCATCCGGGTGTCATCGGTGACGGCGGCGCGGACGGCATCGAGATCGGCAAGATGCACCGCGGTGTGCGCCACGCCCCACTGGCGGAACACCTTGTCGATCAGCCGGAAGGTGCCGCCGTAGGCGTCATCCGGGATGACGATATGGTCACCCGGACGCAGCACCGCCCGCAAGGCACAGTCGCTGGCCGCCATGCCGGAACTGAAAGCCCGTCCGAATCCGCCGTTCTCGACCGCGGCCAGAACGCGTTCCAGCGCCGCCCGGGTGGGGTTTCCGGTACGGGCGTACTCGAACCCGCCGCGAAGGCCGCCCACGCCGTCCTGCGCGAAGGTGCTGCTGGCGTAGATAGGGGCGTTGACCGCCCCGGTCGCCGGGTCGGGACGGAAACCGGCATGGATGGCCCTGGTGGCGAAACCCTGCCCGCGGTGCTGATCAGTCATCGATCAGACGGTCGCCGGGGCGACCGGCGCGCCGCTGAGCTTGCGGTAGGTGTACACCAGGAACAGGCTCGCGACCGGGGCGGCGACCAACAGGCCGACGCCACATAACAGGGCTCCGAAAACTATCAGGCACAGCGAGATCAGCCAGGCCAGCGCCGTCTGGCCGAAGTTGGCCTTGGTGATGGCGATGCTGGCCTTGATGCCATCGATCGCGGACAGATTCCGGTCGATGATGGCGAACTCGGCGAACAGCGCGAAGACGGTCACGATCAGCCCCGGGATGATGCACAGCATGGTGCCGATGTAGGTCGCGACACCGATCAGCAGTGCGGCCACCGTGACGGCCGCGACGTTTCGCGGCCGGAAGAACGAGCCGATCGACACCGGCTTCCCATCGGCGATGTCGAGCAGGCCGGGATAGTAGGAAGCCGAGATCACGCCGCCGACAACGATGCTCAAGATGGTGGACAGGGCCGCGACGAGGAACCCGCCACCGGTGATGCTGCGCGTCGTGGTCTCGACGAGGTTTCCGCCGGACTCGTAGGCCGTGATCGTCTCCGGCGAGACTGCCTGCAGCACAACGTTGCCCAGCACGCCCACCAGAATGCTGATCACGCCGAAGATCAGCGTCGCGACGATCAGCGGCACCGCGTTCTTGGAGAATTTCTGCCAGGCCCATGACAGGGCCTCACCCACGCTGTAGCGGGGCACACCGTAGCCGGGAGGCGGCGGTGCGAACCCGCCCTCGGCGGGCGGCGGCGGCGGGTAAACGCCCTGCGGCGGCGTGCCCCAGCCGGGCGTCGAAGTTGCTCTCCCAGTGAGTCCTGGCCGTGAAGAAGAGGCTCTGGCTGCGAAAGGTGAGGTGGCGGAAGGCGTCCGCGGACTCCGGCATGCTGTCCTCCTGCATGATGGTGCCGAAGTCGTGCAGCACGGCCATGAGCTTCAGGCTGCTGCCGTAGTGGTTGTCCGGCGCGCAGCCCACCAGGTTCCGCATGTTGCT